>JBQTHQ010000001.1:0-27545 GCA_052389695.1 Bacteroidota bacterium
TTGCAAAATGTAAGCACTTTGAAAACCAGCATTTCACAGATAAAAAATATCCCGGCACAGGAAACAATAGGTTATAGCCGTAAGGGTATTGCGATACGCGACATGCAAATTGCTACTGTACCAATTGGTTATGCAGATGGACTGAGCCGTAAATTAAGTAATGGCAATGGAAAAATGATTGTGAAGGGAAGGCCGGCACCTATTGTTGGTAATGTGTGTATGGATATGTGCATGATCGATATTACGGATATTAAAGCAAATGAAAATGATGAAGTGATCATTTTTGGAGATAATAATCCCATAGTTGATGTTGCAAAAGATATCGGAACAATCCCTTATGAAGTTTTGACGAATGTATCAAGAAGGGTAAAGAGGGTTTATTATCAGGAGTAACTATTTCTTCAAGATTTTTCTAAATTGGTAAAACACTCTGTCAAAAACACTTAATTCTTCAGTAATAATATCTGCTGTTCCCTGCATCTCTTCTTGATAATCCAGATTTTTTTTGTAAGAAGTAATTAATTTATTTGGCAAGGAAACTTCCACTGAATAATTTTCTTTTTTTGGCATTAGTGATATTGTTTTTACAATTCCTTTTATCATTCCGTATTCCGGGTAAGCATAATTGTCAAGCTTGATATTGACCACCTGGCCTGTTTTTAATTTCCCTGAATTTTGTACCGGTAAAATTAATTTTGAAATTATTTCCTGTTTATCAACAGGAACAATACTTACCACTTCATCACCTTGTTTTATATTCTGATTGTTTGACCAATAATTAAAAAATGAGATGGTGCCATCAATTGGAGCTTTTATCAAATAATCCTGTTCCCATGTTTTAACCTGAGATATTAAATCCTGCATGTGTTGATCCAGATTTTGATTGTATTTTTCTTTTTGCTGGTAATCTTCTATCACTAGTTTCAGTTTGTCCTTTTCCAGGTTATCAATAATCAGTTTGTTATTGAGGCTTGTGATTTTTACATTTTCATAATTTCGCCTTGCGGCCAAATAATCACGTTCTTTATCTTCAAATTCCTTTGGCGAAATGGATTGGTTTTGAAATAAAGTATTGTATCTCTTATGATCTTTTTCAATCAGTGAAAGCTCCTGTTTGTATATACTTTCCTGGGTTTCATATTTAGATTGTAACTGTTGATATTTCTCAAATTCTTTATTGATTATATCAATTTCTTTTTGTTGTGGATCTATTTCCGTAAAGAGTTTATAATCAGTATATGCGTTTAAAAATTCCAGAAAAATGGGAGTAAGGTCACCCATCTGTAAGGAATCGAAAATAGTTATTGAAGGAAGAGTTTTAGAATTTTTTATTTTTAATGTATTCAGGATACTGGTTAATTTATTTATATCATTATGATCTGTGGTATTTTCAATTACCAGGATAAGATTTCCTTTTTTTATGAATTGGTTATTTTTAACTGATAATTCTGCTATTTTACCATTTACTTTTGAAATAAGTGTAACAGGTGGATTAGTAGTTGTGATAGTTGCTTGGGCCGTTAATCTATCGGGATATTTTATAAACATGGACAATATAAACGCAGACAACATCACAGTAAAAATTATGGAAATACCCCAGCGGATGATCCACTTAGGTATAGCTGTCATCAATTCATCCACTTCTTCTGTTTTAAGATATATTTCTTTTTGTCCTTGCATATTTTTTATTAATTACCTAGTTCCAATTGATTTTTTACCAATTCATAATATATTTTTTTATTAGTTGTAAGTTCAGTATGGCTTCCTTGTTCTACAATTTTTCCCTGGTCTAAAACAATTATTTGATCGGCATTTTTGACAGTACTTAACCTGTGCGCGATCACAACCACGGTTTTTCCTTTAAAAAAATCTTTGAGATTATTCATGATCACTTTTTCATTATTGGCATCCAAAGCACTTGTAGCTTCGTCAAAGAATAAATAATCCGGATTTTTATAAACTGCCCTTGCAATCAGTATTCGTTGTTTTTCTCCTGTACTTATGTTCAATCCTTCCTGGCCAATCTTAGTATTATATCTTAAGGGCAATGAGTCTATAAAGGTTTCTATATTGGCAACTCTTGCTGCATTTTGTAAACGTTTCTTATCTATTTCATCAGCTCCAAGTGCAATGTTGCTGGCAATTGAATCAGAGAATATATAACCTTCCTGCATTACAGAACCACACATATTTCTCCATGTTTTAGGTGAAATGCTATTAAGATTTTGTAAATCAATTTTAATTTCTCCGGCTGAAGGTTCATAAAATTTTAAAAGTAATTTTAATAATGTTGTTTTGCCGCTACCGCTTGCCCCCACAATGGCGGTTACCTTTTGAGGGGGAATAGACATATTTAAATCTTTAAGTATCATATTTCCATAATTACCGGTATACTGAAAAGATATTTCTTTTAAAGAGATACCAGCATTGGAGTTTATATCCTGTTCTAATTCCTGTTGTACCGGTTCCTCATCCTCTTCATTGTGTATTTCAGATAAGCGTTCAAGGCTGATACTGGCATCCTGCAAATTTTGAGTAAATGTTACCAGTTGAATTACAGGCGCGTTTAATTGTCCGATAATATAGCTGATGGACAACATCATACCTAAGGTAATTTCTCCATCTATTACTAATTTAGCGGAGAGAAATGTGATTAAAATATTTTTTAATTCATTGATCAATCCCGAACCTGCATTCTGGGCTTGTTCCAAAGACAAATTTTTTATGTTGATCTTAAATACACGTGTCTGAATTTTTTCCCATTGCCAGCGTTTTTGCCTTTCGGCATTGTGTAATTTTATTTCCTGCATTCCGCCTATCAATTCAAGAATTTTGCTCTGATTTTGTGAATTTTGACTAAAACGTTTATAATTCAGATTAGCTCTTCGCTTTAGAAAAAATGATATCCATGCAAAATAGAAAATACTTCCAATTAAAAATATTGTAAATATGGGAATGCTATAAAATAGCAATACAATACTGAATATAATAAGGTTTACAAATGAAAACAACACATTGAGACTGGAAGATGTTAAAAAATTCTCAATGCGATGATGGTCCTCAATGCGCTGTATAAGATCTCCTGTCATTTTAACATCAAAGAATGAAATGGGTAATTTCATCAGTTTTACAAAAAAATCCGAAACTAATGATATGTTTACCCTGTTACTTACGTGCATTAAGATCCATCCACGAATAATTTCGATACTTATTCGCCCAAAAAATAACATGAGCTGGGCAAATAAGAGCAGGTAAATAAATTGGAGGTCATTGTTTTGAACTCCAATATCAACAATGCTTTGTGTTATGAAAGGAAAGATTAATTGCAATATACTTCCGGCTATTAAACCGATGATTAATTGCCAAAGCAGCTTTTTGTATTTAAGGATATATTGAAAAAGAAAAGACCAGGTTTTTGATTTTACGTTATCATTAACAGCATCAATATCTTCTGTATAAAAGTCAGGTGTAGGTTCAAGTAAGAGCAGGACTCCTTCGTTAGTATCACTTTTCCATGATTTTAGGAATTCTTCTTTCGTATATTTCAAAATTCCATGTCCGGGATCTGCTATATAAATAATTTCAGCTCTTGAGAAAGAACTCTTTTTTATTTTATAAATAACAACAAAATGATTTTGGTTCCAATGAGCAATGCAGGGAAATGGAGCATCCTCTTTTAAATTTTCATATGTGGTTTTTGTCCCAAGAGTTCTGAAACCAATTTTTTCAGCAGCTTCACTTATTCCCAATAAATTGCTTCCCTGCCGGGTAGTGCCGGCTAGTTGGCGGAGGTCTTGTAATGTATAGCTTTTCCCGTAGTACTTTGCTATCATACGCAAACAGGTGGGACCGCAGTCCATTTCATCAGGTTGTTGATAGAAGGGGAATTTGCTCAATTGATAATTCTTTTAATCAATTTTTCATAAATGGACATTGTCATGGATTTAGCATTCCACTCTTCTGATCGAGAGGCCGGTTGGAAATAATTATGCAAATGTATAATAACAATGGATATATAAAATAAATAAATTATTAAATTATTGTTTTCTAATTAAAGGTCGGTTGCTGTATTATAGAAAACATTTTGTCCTGTTGCAGTTAATTTTTGGACGGACAAAAATAAACTGTTCAAATTAAATAAATAAGAGCAGATTTGCCTATTCATTTATAATTTTATTCCCGCTATCATAATATCATCAGTTTGTTCCATACCCGATTTCCATTCAATAAGGATTCGTTCTAGTTTTAGCATTTGTGTTGTCATTGAATAAGAAGATCCTTCCAGTAAACTTTTTTGAAAATTCTTTATGAGTAATTTTTTATTTTTAGGGCCTCCGAACTGGTCTGCATAACCGTCACTGAAGAGATATAAGGAGTCTCCTTTTTTAAATTTATGCAATTGGTTTTTATATTCATCTGTATTATTACCTGTTATTGATAGACGTGATCCTTTTAAAATGGTAAGTTGCTGACCACTGATTATGTATGCCGGTCTTAGTGCTCCTTCAAAAGCAATTAATCCGGAGTTATAATCAATACTACACACTGCTATGTCAATTCCATCATTACAGGTAATATCATTGTCGGAATTATGGAAAGCTTTTTTGAGCATTTTGCTAAGCTTTTTTAAAATCAGAGAAGGGCTTGTAATTTTTTCTTCAATTACAATTTGATTTAAAAAGCTTATTCCCAGTACAGATACAAATGCAGCAGGAACGCCATGACCTGTACAATCGCCCACAACAACTATTACTTTATTGTCAATTTCCTTGAGCCAGAAAAAATCCCCACTTACAATGTCTTTGGGTTTATCAATGAGAAAGGATTCCGGAAAGCGCCGGTAGAGGTTTTGCTCCCCACACATAATGTGCCCCTGGATTTTTCTTGAATGACGAATGCTAGCCTGCATGTCATTGTTCTTTGTTTTAATTGCGACCAGCTCATTGTCTAAAACTCTGGGTTTGTAGAATAAGCTTTTGCTGTTGTATAAACAGCCCGAGTGAGTGTGCATTGTTGCGTTCATTGTTTTCATAATAGTATCATTTATGATTTATTATGAAGCAAAGAAACATGGAAAGGCCTGGCCCGCAATGGACAATGAAAAGCAGGAGGTAACATTTCAAATTTATTATAAATAATAAATAATATTCATAACTATTTGATAATCAATATAATAATTGTTTGTTAAATGTAAATAAGGTAACATTCAAAATTAATATATTACCTGATTAATACAATTAGGTATTATTAAGATATTGAATGATTAAATACAAACATCCGGAACAACAACTATACCTGTAATGGGAGAATTATTTACATTAGCACATTGTCCTCCCACTAGAGAAAGCATTTGATCTTTATTTAGTTTATTAATGTTGTTTAGATTGTCGATTGAAAATTTTGCTGAGTTTTTTTGATTGTTTTTCATAAGATATTTATTGTTTTTGATTTTATAGAACTAAGAATTAATATGTGGCAAAAGTAATTTATGATCTAATGAAATCCGGTAAATTTCGTTAAGGGGGGAGTTTGAGTAGCTAAAAAGGTAAAATCGTTGTTTCAGACCGTCTTTAAACTTTTTGAGCAATTTTAATTTAAATGTGTTTATTTTGCTCTACTATTTAAAGCAATTTAACTTCCATGAAATCCATCCATACATTAATACATAGTTTGAATAGAAGCGAGCAAAGGGTAACACGTGTTGCTTTAACCTGTTTTTCGGGTAAAAAAGATCCCACTACAAAATCACTTAAACTGTTTGATTATCTTTTAAGAAACAAAAATTATATACCTACCAATAGTGAAAGTGCCGCTTACATATACAGTAATCCAAAAGATAAAAGATTTAAAATGCTTAAGCATAGATTCAGGCAAAAGCTATTGGATTCTATCGTATTAGATCTTAATCTATCAAGAGAAGGAATACTGGAAGGAGTTGATCATGGAAATATAAAAGTTAGAAAAAAAATTTCTCAATTATTTTACCTGTATTATATCAAAGGAGTTGTTTTGGATATTTTGTTAAATGAAATAATTGAACTTTCAAAAAAATATGAATTTTATTTTTCCTTGATTGAAGCATTACGTTTCAGAAAAACCTCTAAAGGTTTTTTAAAAGGCGAAAAAGATTTTAATAAAATTAACAAAGAAATAGCTTTTTATGAATACTGTAACCAAGCCTTATATAAGGCCAATGACTATTATTATCGTCTTATAATGCGAACCAATTTTTATGCTAAAAAGGATAATGTTAAAATGAATATTTTTTTAAAGGAAAGTATTGCTGACATTAAAAAGGATTATAAATACACAGGTTCATCGTTAGTGGGTTATTATCTTAAATTACTTGAAATGGCGTATTACGAAAATTTGGAAAATTATTCTTTGGCTAAAAAATCCTGTACCGAATTGCTTACTATAGTAAAAAATAATAAATCAGTTTATAGAAAATCAAGGCTTTGTACTATATATATGAATCTTTGCCAGTATAATATTTTTCTGCATAAATACAAAGAATCAGTTAATGATGCAAAGTTAGCGCAAAGCTTTGTACCGTTACTAAGTAGTCATTATCTTGTTTCTAAAGAGTGGGAGTTTAATGCTTTGTTCTATGAAAATCGGATTGACGAAGCTGAACATTTAATTATTTCTCTTATTGAAAAAGCTTCTGAAATACCCGGAGATGATTTTCGAATTTCCAGGTATCGTTTTTACCATGCAGCAGTATTATTTAAAAAAGAAAATTATAAACCGGCATTTAAAGAATTGAATAAGCAACTCGAAATTTCCAAAGATAAAGAAGGATGGGGGACAGCTATTCGCCTGCTTACAATTATGGCATTAATAGAAATGGACCGTTTGGATGAAGTGTCCTCTCGTCTGGATAGTTTAAGAAAACACATTGAAAGAAATACAGAAAAGGAAAATACACGGGAAAGAGAACGAATTATTTTAAGAGTATTGCAGTCTCTGGAAAATTCAGGATTCAGGTTAAATTTAGAGGATAAAAAAATTGCAGGTTATTTAAAGTTACTGTCAGGAAATAATAAAGTTTATAATTGGCAGCCATTAAGTTCCGAATTGATCCCTTTTCACCAGTGGTTTTCTGAAAAGTACAGGAAAAAAAAGTAGGAGGATAATCTCAATACGATTACTTCTTACAATTAACTTTAAATTCTATCCTTCGGTTTTTAGCATGATCTTCTTCCGAACAAGGAACATTATCCGCACATTTATTTAATAATTTTGTTTCTCCAAGCCCTTTTGAAATTATCCTGGACTCATCAACACCATTAGCTACTAAATATTGTTTTGCAGACTTGGCTCTTTCTTCAGATAATTTAAGGTTCGCTTCACTTGCCCCCTTGGAATCAGTATGCGCATTTATTTCAATAACAATATTGTCATTGGTTTTCATTGATATGGCAATTTTATTAAGAATGCCTTTTGTATCAGAAAGAATAACACTTTTGTTGGAATCGAAATAAATGTTTTCAATTACAGATAATCCTGAGCCGGCACATTTATTTTTTGTTAAGTATATAGCCTGCATCCATTGATCTTCAACGTACATTTTTGTAAGAATATTTTTTTGCGGCGGCAAGGTAAAAAACTTAAAAGTGGGATTAGATGCTTTTGTCTTTTTAATAACATTTGCTTTTTCATCCATTAATACAATGAAAGATTCTTTCGGTAATGAAGAAAGATCTTCGGGTTCCACACTAACATATAAGCTTGAGTCAAGAGGAAGGTAGTTAAATGAAAATGCGCCATTTTCATCCGTTGTTGTCATTTGAACTACTTCTTGTGTCCCACTGATAAGGGATACAGGTGTATTTTTTAATGGTGATTTTGATTTGTCATTTAAAGCCAATTTTCCATTTAAATTCATACGCATATTGTTATTATCAATTTTCAATAAGGCAGTTTTAGCATCCGCGGCAGCACTATAATATTTAAAATCATTACTTTTTTCCAAGGTTGCTATTGGTTTGTTATTTCTGTTAACCATGTAAATTTTTTGGTCAACCATATAAGGATCATACTTAACAGAAACAATATAATCTTCATCTTTAGACAAATTTTGAAATAAAAATGATCCAAAAATATTAGAGGTTGTTGTTTGGACCACTTCATTTTTTTTATTCAATAATTCTACCTCAACAGCGCCCATAGGAACTCTTCCTTCACCAAAATACACGGTTGCACCAATTGCAAAATCATTATCACTAGTTATGGAGGGGGATTGAGGGCCGTACTTCCAAACATCATTACTGCCAAACATGCTTTTTTTGCCTGTTCCCACAAAAGCATTGTTATTGATAACAAAGGAAAAGGCGTAACTTCTTACCCCGCACAAAGCGTCCGCTTTTTGAGTCCAAAGATTAGTTGCAGGATCATACTCCCATACATCCTGGTAACGAAGTGTGGCGCGGTTAAAACCCGCATAGATGTATCCTTTATTATTTAATGTAAATGCAGTTGCTGCAACACGTGGTGCGCCCGGGAACTCAGCTTTTTTAACCCATTTATTTGTTTGCGTATCGTATTCCCAAACATCTTTTTTCTTAGGAGTAATATTTTTTTGTTGTGCTCCTAATAAAAGATACGCTTTGTTTTCTGTAAAAAATACAGATGCATCAATTCGTCCTTCTTCCGGGAAATCAGCCTTTTTGGTCCATTGGTTTGTTTTAGGATCATATTCGAAAATATCATTGTAATAAGTAGTCTGGGATGCACCTAAAGCAACATATCCTTTTTCAGATGAAGAAAAACCTATTGCCCCGTACCTGCCTCCGCCAGGGAGATCAGCCTTTTGCGTCCACTGATTTTTTTCCGGATCATATTCCCAAAAATCTTTTGCGCTTATTTGATTATCAGAACCCAAAAGACCTGTTCCTATATAACCTTTGTTTCCTATTGAAAAACCAATAGCGGAAGTGCGGGGTTCGCCGGGGAAGCTGGTTATTTGTTCCCAGGTATCTTTTTGAGGATCGTATTTCCAACAATCTTTTTTAAATTGAACACTGGTACTGCCCAGACAAGCATAGGCATAATTTCCAATAGTAAAACCTATTACATTGTCCAGTTGTCCACCCGGAAAATTGGATTTTTTCTCCCAAATGTATTCAGAAGTTTGGGCGTAGGTATTAATTAATAAAGTAGATAATATAAGAAAGGAGAATATTCTTTTCATAAAATTTCTGTTGAAACAATTTTTTTCAAGCTCATACAAATATATTGAATTTTTCGGGTTTATTATATGGGCTGCTGGTTTAAATAGATACTTCAGAGGATTTATTAAAATTCGTTTAATCTAGCTATTAAAAATCACACTTAAACGAAATTCTTTAGTCATAGGCAAATTGTCTGCATAATTTTAATCAATAATAAAAAATTAATAAATGAGAAAATTATACTTATCAGCTATTGCTTTTTTTACAATTGCTTTCAATTCAAACGCACAACAATGGATTTGGGCCACACAAGTAGGAGATCATTACAGTTCCTCTAATTCTAGTCAAATACAAGTACGGACGAATAGTTCCGGCAATTTATTTACTGCGGGTACATTCGAAAATTCTGCAACAATAAGCAGCACAACTTTTAATAGTGCCAGAGGAATATATGTTGCACGGTTCGATAATTCTAATCAATTGATATGGACTAAAATGATAGGAGGGAGCAATACAATTCTGGAAGATATTTCAATTGATATGAATAATAACACCTATGTACTTGGTGTTTTTGCGAACCAATTAATTCTTCCTGATACCACCATAACTAATACAGGAGATTATGAAAGTTTTATCATTGCATTTAACCCAAGTGGCCAACGGTCGTGGGTGAAGATATACCCTTCAAGTACTATTCCCAGTTACATAATAAATGATAAAAATAATGACCTGATATATGCATGTGCCAGCTCACTCACCAGCTCTGTTTGGAGAATAAAGAAAATTTCACCCTCGGGTAATGAAATATGGTCAAAGACCGATTCCTGTTCAGGCACCATCAAAGGAATAAAACTTGATTCACAGAATAATATTTATATCGCTGCGATTTTTTACGGAAATGAATTTAAGATTGGAAATACAATGTATTATGATGAAACCGGTTCTGCTGTGAGCAGTTGTTTAGTTAAACTAAATACAGCCGGTGCGATACAAAATGTGGAGATCATACGTGGTGCCATGATAAAGGATTTTGGTTTAGATAGTGATGATAATATATATACATTAGGTGAGTTTGATAAATCCATGAAAATAAGACAATTCACTTTTTCTGTACCTGTTACCTGTTTGCCACCTGATGCTTGCAATGAATATTTTCTTGCGAAGTTGAATACAACAGGAAGAGCTTCATGGGCATTTCAAAAAAAATCCAATGACCCTCTTCTTTTAGAATGTATATCAGTGGCACAAAGTGGAAATTTTTATTTAGGCGGAGCATTCAAAAATTCAGTTGTTTTTAATGCAGTAACACTAACAGAACCCGAAACCAGATTTGCTGTATTCATTTTAAAATTTAATACAAATGGAGTTGCACAATGGGGAGGAAAAAATTCAGGTGATGATATCACCGATTGTTTACCATCCGATATCGCTTACAGTGAAAACAAATCAATTTATTTAAGCGGCACTTACCATAATAACAATAAAAATTGTTGGTTTGGCAATGATTCACTTGCAAGTACGGGAGTTGACACGTATATATTCCTGGCAAAGATGATCGATGATCCGGCGATAGGTATTCATCCGGTACAGAAGCAAGCGGATTTTTTAACTGTTATGCCTAATCCATCTCAAGGTTTATTTACTATTCATTCAAATGGACAATTTAATGATATGAAAATATGTATTTACGACGTGCTAGGTAATACGCTATTAAATATGAACATGAATAGCTCAACTCAAATAATTGATTTGGGAGCTCAGCCGAAAGGAATTTATTTTATGGAAATGATAGATAAAGGTGAAAGGAAAATAAAGAAGATTATTCTTCAGTAGTACATTAGCTTTAAACAAAAAAGTCTCGCAATTGCGAGACTTTTTTATTTTACTATGGTTACTGTACCGGTGTAGTGATGCTTTTTATGAAATACATCAGTTAAATTGACCTTCCAAACATAAACATCCTGCTGGGCAATATCGCTTCCTCCATTCGCTTTCCCATTCCATGTGTCTGACAGATTTCCTCCCTGGAATATCAAATTCCCCCAGCGGTCAAAAATATCGATCTCGTATTGTTCTATACCAATACCGGTTCCAAAAAACAGGTCATTTATTCCATCACCATTTGGAGTAAATGCATTTGGAATATAGAAAGTAAAATCAGGCCCGATGATGATGATATGTTCAACGCTATCATAACAACCGTTTACATTGCGAACAATCAAAGTTGTTGTATAGCTTGTTTCTTCCATACCTGGATATTTATGATAGGGACTGGATGTGTTAGGTGCCAGTGTATCTCCATCACCAAAGTCCCAGAACCAATAAACAACATCCGAAGAAGATAAATTATTCAAAGTTACATACGGGTTAAGAACAGTTGCAGTATTTGGGCTTGGATTAAATTCAGCAATGGGCAAAGCAAACACTGTTATCATATTCGTATGGGTAAAAGTGCTGATACAACCATTGTTAGAAGTAGTTGTAAGTGTAATAGAATATTTTCCGGGGTCAACAAAACAATGAGAAGGATTTTGTAAAATGGATTTTCCATCACCACCGAAATCCCAATTCCATTTAGCAACACTTCCGCCAATGACAGAAGAATTATCAGAAAAGTCGATACATAACTCGGTACATCCTGCAGTATCACTTGCAGAGAAATTAATAACAGGCAATGACCAAATTGTAACTACAACTGTATCATTAGCAGCAGGAGTTCCACATCCATCCGTAACAGTAACAGTATAAGTAGTAGTACTATTAGGAGTAACAGTAACACCCGAAATGCTACCGGTACCTAAAGGAGTCCATGTATAATTATAAGGCCCTCCATCACCACCGCTTGCAAAAGCTTTCAAATTAGCTGGCTGGTTTAAACAAACAGCAGTATCATTGGATGTAATAACGGCTAAAGGTGGTTTAACTGTTACAACAACAACAACAGGAGTAGCGGTACATGATTTTGAATCAGTAACGGTGACAGTATAAGTAGTTGTAACTACCGGAGAAACAGTAGCCGAAGAATCGGTATCTGTTCCCACAGGCAACCAGGTGTAAACGTATCCGCCATTACCACCCGAAGCAGTGGTAGTAAGTGTTGCGCTTGAACCTATGCAGATAGTAGGTGCAGTTATAGTAGTAAGAGACAATTGCAATGGTTGTATAATTGTAACATTCGCAAAAGCAGAACAATTATTGGCATCAGTGATTGTACAGGTATACGAACCTGTACATAAATTTGTAGCAGTAGCAGTTGTTTGAACAGGAGTAGAGTTCCAAGAATACTGATAAGAACCGGTACCTCCATTTGTAGAAACAGTAGCTATACCATCACATACCCCAAAACAACTGGCAGGAGTAGAACCAGTAATTGTTGCAGTTAAAAGAGGCGGTTCTGTTAAAGTGGTATCATCAATAATAATACAGCCCCAGGAATCTGTTACAGTAATTGTATAGGACCCGGGACATACATTGCTACAAGCAGCAGAAGTACAACCACTGCTCCAGTTATAAGAATATGGAGCACTTCCTCCTGAAGGAATAACAATGGTTTGTCCGTTACAATAACCATTGCAGGTAATATCAATGCCTGCAACGGAAAGTGAAAGGGGCAAGTCCACATGAATAATTACACTGTCATTTTTTGTACAACCATTTGCATCAGTTATTGTTACCGTATAAGTTGTGGTGACAATAGGATTTACAATTGTGGAAGAAGTATTGGCAAATCCAAGATTTCCCTGAGTATCCCAAACATAATTGTAAGGGGGTGTTCCGCCTGAAGCAGCAGTGGCAATTGTTGTATTAAAACCGATGCAAATACTATCTGTGCTAATGGGCGTATTAATTAGCAATGCAGGTTCTGTAATTACAATTGAAACGGAATTACTGCAGCCATTTGCGTCTGTAATAGTTACTACATATATTCCATCACATAAATTAGTGGCAGTTTGTGTGGTTTGAGAAGGAACCGTATTCCAGGAATAGGTATATGGTATTGTTCCTCCAGCACCGGTAGCGGTAGCACTTCCATTACAAAAATCAAAACAAGTTGCATTTAATGATGTATCTATTGCTATTGTTAAAGGAGCCGGTTGTAGAATAGTAATTGAAGCTGTGTCCACGCAACTGTTGCTGTCTGTTACCATTACCGTATATGTTCCGGCACATAAGTTCATAGCTGTATCTGTTGCCTGAGGGGGTAAACTACTCCATAAATAAACATAGGGTAAAGTTCCTCCTGTGCTGCTTGCCTTAGTTCCGCCATCACAAACGCCATTACAAGAAACATTAGTTGGAGGAGCTATAGTAACAATTAATAAATCAGGTTCGGTAATAATTACAGAAGAAGTACTGATACAATTATTTGCATCAGTGATTGTTGCGGTATACGTTCCTGCACATAAGTTGTCAGCAATATCAGTGCTTTTCGCAGGAATGGTATTCCAGGAATAGGTGTAGGCCCCGGTTCCCCCGGTACCGTTTGCAATTGCACTTCCGTTACATAAGGATTTGCAGCTTACGTTTATTGGCGGTGTTATAGATATTATTAATAAAGGAGGTTGTGTAATAGTAAGGGAATCTCTCACTTTACAGCCATTTCTGTCGGTAACTGTTACAATGTATTTTCCTGCACTTAATCCCGTTGCGACTGCTGTAAATTGTCCCGGTGTAGTGTTCCATGAATAAAAATAAGGAGGTGTCCCACCTGTCATTGATGCTGTAGCTGATCCTGTGCTATTACCAAAACATTTTACATGAGTGAAAGAAGGAATGGATACAGATCCATTTGAATTATCATTGACAATAGCCTCTGCCGATTTTACGCATCCTTTCGAATCAGTAACAGTAATAGTGTAGGTATTTGCAAAAAGCATATTTGCGGTAGCAGTGGTATGTCCGCTGCTCCATAAATAAGTGAATGGCGCAGTTCCACCGGCCGGTGTTACCGAAGCCGTTCCGTTTGCCGCTCCACAGGTACTTTTAGTACTACCGGTAGTAAGCGTTATTGCTGCAGGCTCTGTGATTGTGATAGATGCCCCGGATGTACAGCCATCATTATCAGTTACAGTAACAGTGTAAGTTCCTAAACACAGAGCAGTGAGTTTTGGTGTTGTCGCGGCATTGCTCCATAAAAATGTATAAGGAGCAACACCTCCTGAAATTGTTGCAAGAGCAGTATCATTGCATGTTGAACCATTACATGCAGGAGAGGAGTATGCAATGGAAACTACTCCGCTTATAACTCCCGGAACACTGACACTTGCGGCTTTAGTGCAACCTTTAGCATCCGTTACTGTAACAGTATAAAGCCCTGCTGCTAATCCTGTTGCGGTGGCAGTATTTTGTCCGCCGGGGCTCCATGAATAATTATAAGGTCCTGTACCTCCTGATGGAGTTGCAGTTGCAGTTCCCGGTGTAACACAAGTAGCGCCTGTAGCGCTTGTGCCTACAGCTAGAGCAGTTGGTTGTGTGATTGTTACGCTGGATTTATTAAAACATCCTGTACCATCTGTAACAACGACAATATATTCTATAGCAAATAAACTGTCTATGGTGGCAGTTGTTTCTCCGTTGGTCCACAAATATTTAAACGGCGGCGATCCGGCGGGGATAGAAGTAGCTGTTCCGTTGGACCCACCAAAACAGCTGACATTTGTGGAAGTAACAGAGCTGCCTGCACAAGGCCCGCCACCACATGTTACCGAATTAATAGAAACATTTGACGTTCCTTTACATCCGGCAGCATCAGTAACGGTGAGCGTATAACTTCCACTACAAAGACCTGTAGCGCCTAATGTTGTTAAACCATTGCTCCATAAATAAGTGTAAGGAGGTGTTCCTCCTGTTCGTTGTGGAAATGCGCTTCCTGTAGAACATCCTCCATCACAATCAGGAATTACTGTTGGAATAGATATGGCAATCCCGGTAGCTGGTTCTGTAATTGTAATACTAGTTGATTTGGTGCAACCTGCAGCATCACTAACTGTAACCGAATAAAGGCCTGCACATAAACCGCTGAGGGATGAACCAGCTGATCCATTGCTCCATGAATAAGTATAGGGAGGTACTCCTCCGGAAGGAGTTACACCGGCCGTTCCATTACATGCTCCTTTACAGGTAACATTTGTTTGCGAAGGAGTGAGTGCATTAGACGAACCTGATATTGTTACCGATTGGGTTTGCGGAGGAGTGCAAGGTATTGCATCATTGATGGTAACAGTATACACACCGGCACAAAGCCCTGTTGCAGTTGCTCCATTTCCTCCGCTAGGCGACCAGGAATACGTATATGGCCCTACTCCTCCTGATGCATTTGCCGTAGCGGATCCCACACATGGAAGCGAACACCCAGCCGGTGCTGTGGCGACTGCGCTGGTTGTGAATGTACTTGCGCACTGTATAAAATCAATAAATACTCCTGAATCATACTGACAATCTCCTGCATCACCGATGACGATCTTAAAATGATAAGTTGCGCAAGGGCAAAGAGAAATAGTACGAGTTAATACAGTAGTAAAGCCATTGTATTCTACAGTTGTTCCGCCTGAATTGTTCACAAAATAGCTACTGTTTGATGAAGCATTTACATTGTCGATACTTACGGGTGTTACGTTATCCGGCAATGTGGCCACATTTGTTTTATTGTAACTTGGCCCCGGGCTGCCCGGGGCTGTTGTTGAACCTGTTGGTCCGGTAATAAAAAAACCAAAAGCATCATTAAATGCTGCATTCACAAATGTGGGATACTCTTCTGAACCAAATACATATCTTATCTGTATGGAAGAACATTGAGGAGTGATATCAAATTCAAGAACACAAACATCATATTTTGCATTCGCTTCAATGCTGGTAAGGTCCGGATCTCCGGGTCCTGCAGGGTTATTTATACAAGTTCCTCCTAAGGCATTTGAGTTGGGACCAACTGCATTATTTACATGGCCGTTGGTTAGAAGTGCCCCACTATTCATACCGATATTCGAACTGGCTCCGTTGAATGTACCGTAAGCTCCTGTATTGCAATTCATGGTTATATTGCTAACGGTGGCACCAGAGCCAATGAAAGAATTAACTATACCAGTTGGAGTGACAGCTGAATTGACAATTAATTGCGAAAAAATGGTAGATGGGAACAGAAAAATAAATAAAGCATAAATGTTTTTTTTCAAAAAAGGAGACATCTTAAAATTATATAATCAATTGATTCACTTTAAATATATATTATCAGTACAGTAAAATTACAGCCTACAGATGGCTTGTAAAAACCATCTTTATTTATAAATGACTGGTCTAAGAATAGAATCTCATGAAAAGAAATAAAGTCGCAAAAGTATTTTTTACATTATTGGACTTAAGCCATGAGATATGCCAAATGACAAACAAAACTTTGTAATGGTTTACTTCACAAATTTTTCCTGGAAGGTTTGATTTTCTGTACTTATTTTAAGAATGTATAACCCGTTTGCAAAGTCAGTGTTTAAAATTAATTGATTGTCACCTGCTTCAATATTTTTTTTATCAATCGAGATTAATTGTCCTAATGCATTATGTATTGTCAGATTGATCATTTCTGAACACATGGCAGAAACATTAATAATCAATGTATTATTATCACTTGTTATTTTTATATCATCAATACAATCTGAATCGGAAGAACAGTTTATGGCTTGAATAGGTGAGTAGCTAAAATTTTCATCAAAATCTGTTTGTTTTAAACGATAGTATGAAATTTTATCTAATGGTTCCTCATCAGTAATAGAATAGCTAAGTATTTGCGTGCTGGTTCCTGCCCCATCAACAATAGCCACTGTTTGATAATTAATTCCATCTGTTGTTTTTTCAATAGTAAAAAAATCATTATTTGTTTCTGTAGCGGTTGACCACGTCAAGCTTACTGTATTATCATTACATCGAGCATGAAAATAAAGTAATTCAACAGGCAATACGGTAAATGCCGCACAACCATTATCCGCAATAGGTGAGCCGGAAATTTTCAATGCAATTATTTCAGCAGCCCCCAAAGATGAAGTTGCTGCAGTTGCCGTTTTAGCTGTAACTGCTCCGGCTGTTCCCAATACCTGATCGGCCACCATCAGTGTTTTTTGGGTTGATTGGCCGCTCTTTACATCATACCGTTCTGTGAAAAGAGCTGGCGGAGTCCAATTGTTTACAGCGCTGGTGGAGCTGGAACTGTATAATGCCACAAGTAAATCATTATTGGTGGTGGTAGTGATAGCAGGCGTGCTGTGACTGGTACTGCTGGCTGTTGTTTGTCCGGCCTCAACATCTATGCCTGTACCTGTAGTGGTAATGCCTCGGTATGCAATGATAGTGCCCAATATATCATTTTGACTTCCGCTGGTAAATGCGAAACTATAGGTTGCAGGTTCTGCTGCCCCGGCCCTGAGATAACATATATAGGATGCAAATTGGCCTGCGAAATTTTGTAAAGAGCGGAGCAATGTCCACCCTGCAGGAGGGGTTACTGTACCTGCGAGATCTCTCAATACAATATGCGCTATCATAAAATCATTTTGTATCACTTTTACGGGTTTTCTTAAAACTAAAGGCCCGGGGTTAAGTACAAAATCTGTAGTTCTTCCAACAAAAAAAGTTCCATATGTATCAGCTATTCCGGAAGGACGAAGAATAAAAATACAAGCCACTCCAAACCCTGTGCTGGTTCCAACGGCACCATATCCACCAACTGATCCCACAGATGGCGAAGTTAAATTATCGGTCCCACATACACTTTGTGTTGTTCCACCGGTAAAAGTAGCGTCATAGCGTTCTGTAAATCCTCCGGGAGGGGTCCATGTATTAGCGGCAGCGGCTGCCATTCCGTGCATTGTTACTATAATAGATCCGGTAGTTGTTACTAAAGCACACGCAGTGGTGTGGGTAGAACCTGAAGGGGTTTGTTGTCCTACATACGCTTCAAAAGGAGAAGTAGCATCAACTCCTGTATATGCTACAATAGCGCCAACTCTGTCAGTTAAGTTTACTGAATTGTCTGTAAAACCATAACTCGCAGGTTCCGCCCCACCTGCAATTTTATAATAAATAAAAGTTATGATTTGAGCACTAGGGGTTACTATCATATCCAATTGAGTCCACCCAGCGGGGGTAATCATGTCGGTATAACTTCCATAGCCTGCCCCCAATCGCATGGTAATTTGTGCTATTAATAAATCACCCGATGCAACCCCTGTCGGTTTGGTTATGGTAAGAGTGGTTCCCGAACCACATGCACAGCTTGCAGTAGCGCTTGCTCTATAACCTATTGCACCCGTTGAAAACAGTGGAGTAAAAATAAAACTGTATAAAAAAAGTATTCGATTAAGTATATATTTCATATGATGAAAAAGTAATTATGCTATGATATTAAAATTAGGGGGATATAGATTGCC
The DNA here is from genome assembly GCA_052389695.1 of Bacteroidota bacterium. Lineage (GTDB taxonomy): Bacteria > Bacteroidota > Bacteroidia > 2-12-FULL-35-15 > 2-12-FULL-35-15 > 2-12-FULL-35-15. The sequence goes on from JBQTHQ010000001.1 coordinate 18,587, forward strand.
TACAAAACCAATTTTTTGTATAAATGACAGGTCTGCTTTTAAAGTGTATTAAGAGGGGAATAGAGTAGCTGACAATGGGAGGTGTTGCAATTAATATTGTGCCTTTTGTTTTACAATTTCTGCAAAACTGCGATCATTAATTTTACTTTCGAGCCAGCTGATATAGTCAAAATATTCCAAGGCCTTTTTTTCATAAGTATCCTTAGATAGATCAATTAACTTATCGCGAAGAGCGGAAAAAGTTGTGATCATATTTTTTTTATTATTTTGAATGGGCGCCTTGTTTTTCAAAAATTCCAAAACCGTTGTTTCAAATTTATATAAACGATTGCGACTATATAGATAACGATAACATGATTTAACAGTGTATTCCAGCAGATCTTTTTTTCCTAACTCATAATGTATGATGAGATTAAATATTTTTGCAAAACAGTATAAATCTCCCCTGTAATCAACAGTTTTATCGTTCAGCAAACTATTCATTTGTTTTTGTGCTTCCGTATAATTTTTTGCGCCGAAATAAACATATGCAAAAAATATAGTTAATAGTATTCTGTCAGGTGGTTTTAATTCCTTTTCATTATAATCGAAATAACCCGATTTTATTTTTTCGAAAAATTTTACACCTTCTTCGAATTGCCCGGAATGAACAAATAATTCAAAACTTAAAAAAGTTTTTTTAATAAAAATTATATAACGTATATTATTATCATTCGCTTTTATTTTATCAAATTTCTTAATGGTATCTGCTGCTTCTTTATATTTTTTGGAGGCGATCTGAAATAATGCAAGGTTATGAATTGCGGAGGTATGAGGTACAGAATTATTATCCAGCTGATGAATGTTTTTTTCTACCAAGTTTAGTTGTTTTGCTGCATAATAACATGCTTTTTCATGGGTACCCAAAGCTCCATAATAAGCCGTAAAATTATTATAGAAATAATTCAGGGATTGAAAAGTAATTGCATTTTTTTCTGATAAATGAAGTGGGTGTTCCATAATAGCACCAAAATCAGCCAATTCAGCCAGGGTTCTTGGTACAGCGGTATGTTTAAATTTAATGTATAACCTGGAATTTAACTGTTGATATTGTTTTTCATTTTTAAACTTATCAATGGCTGTAAAGAAATCGTTATATATTTTTTCTACTTCCGATTCGCTGGTATCATTATAGAACTTAATAATGCTCATAATTAAAATTTCCCAGTGAAAAAGCTGTGCAAGGTGCAAATGTTTTTCATATTTCAGAGCAATGGTTTTTTCTTTGGCAATAATTTTTTCACATTGCTCGTATAGCCCTTTCCGGTATAAAATATCAATATTATCCAAAGAGCTTTGTAACCTCATTATTACAGAAGCATCACTGTTATATGCTCTTAAGCTTTTTAATATTAAGGCATATAATCGCTCTTTGATCTTTGGAAAGTGTTTTGAGTATTCTTTCTTTTTAATTATTCGCGATTCATCATACGCTTTCTCTTTATCAATAAGATCAAAAAGCTTCACATAATTGTTTGCATCCCCAATCACATGCCGCGAACTAAACACTTTAAAATAGCGCTTTTCGGATTTAGATAATGATTTGATCAGATAAAATATATCTTTTGAAGAGGATTTAGACATGATAAAATGGTATCAATTCGAAAGACAAATTTACTATTCCCTTCGCACTCCTACAAATAGACTTGTCATTTAAGAATTTTAATAAGTTTAATAATCCCCTTTAATAATAAGCCTTTTGAGGCCTGTTGACTCAGACATGTCATTATTCCAAAAAATAGGTTTTGGTCTGCTCTCTGATTTTCTGAAATTGTACCAGCTAAAAATGGTATAATATCATGAAAAAAACTTTTTACTTTGTCTTATTTGTTTTTCATTTAATTACAACAAGTGTACATAGCGCTTGTCCCTGTAACAGTACAGGTTGTACATTCACTTCAGCAGCCGGAAATGATCCGACAGCTTATTCTATTGGTGCAGGACAAAAATTATGTATCCCGGCAGGTTCTACAGTAACAGGTAATATAACGCTTAGCGGAGGGGGAATCATCTCCAACCAGGGAACGTTTTCCCCTTCTGGTTTTACATTTTCAAACGGAACATTTGATAACTGCGGACTTTTTACAATAAACCTCACAGTACCTGCCGCCTGTGTATTTAATAATTGTTCCAATGGTACAATTACTAATGGAAGTGTTACCATAGGTAATACCGCAACCTTTACAAATTATGGTACTGTAACTATTACCGGAAGTGCTGATGGTAATTTTACAATCGGGAATATGTCAACGTTTAATAATTATGGAACTATTTGTGTTTCCCGTGATTTCATTTGCGGTAATGCAAGTACTCAGAATAATTATGGAGTAATAAATACGTATAATTTCCTTAATGCAAACATGTCAACATTTTACAATGGATGTACAGTAACCATTTCTAATAATTTTACACTTAGTAATGGTTCTATAATTACAGGTCCTACTTCAGGTTCGGTGTATGGACGTTTTAATGTTGCTGGAATTTCTCAGGTTAATTCGGGAACAATTTTTGGTTCAGGTTCTGAGAAATTGGATATGTGTGATACAGGAAATCCTCCGGGTGGTTTTGATGTAGCATCGGGCTCTGTGGGTCCAAGTGTTACTTTTTGTGCTAATAGCGGATGTGCAGTTATAGGCGCTGCCTGCTGTAGTCCCCCCATACCCGCTATTTCAGGAGCCAGTACAATCTGTAGCGGAAATGGCACCACACTTACAGCAAGTGGTGGCGGAACTTATAGCTGGAGTACAGGCGCTACTACAGCAGCTATCACCGTATCACCATCCAGTCAAACAACTTATACAGTAACAGTAAGTAATGGAGGATGTTCTTCAGCTGCAACATTAGTAGTGGCTGTTACGACTACTCCTTCTGCCGGAATATCCGGGGGCGGAACACCTATATGCAATGGGGGTTCTACTACACTTACAGGAACAGGAGGCGGAACATACAGTTGGTTACCGGGTGGGGCAGTTACCAGTGCGATCACAGTGTCTCCTTCAAGTACTACTACATATACTGTAACAGTTACAACTTCCGGCTGTACAGCGAAAGCAACGAAAATAATAACAGTCAATCCAAATCCAGGTACATCCATTATTTCCCAAGGCAATGTAAATTGCACCGGCAGTGCAACGGGTAGTGCAACAGTAACAGTAACAGGGGGAACACCCACATACAACTATTTGTGGAACAATGGATCAACAACCTCAACAGTTACTGGTTTAACTGCAGGAAATTATAGTGTAACCATTACTGATGCGAGTACTTGTACAGCAACTCAATCAGTAGTCATTACACAACCTGCTTCAGCTGTTATTGCTAATGCTTCGGGTACTAATTCTACTTGTGGCGCAAGTAATGGTTCTGCTACGGTAACAGCATCAGGAGGAACAGGCACTCTGACGTATAGCTGGTCACCATCCGGGCAAACAGCTCAAACAGCTATCGGTTTGAGTGCAGCAACATATAATGTGATTGTAACAGATGGTAATGGTTGTACCCGGAGTGCATCTGCAATTGTAAATAATATCAATGGACCTACAGCCGGCATATCAGGTACGGTAACAAATGTAAACTGCAGAGGAACTGCCACAGGCAGCGCAACTGTAACTGCAACAGGCGGTACAGGAACTTTAACTTATACCTGGAACAATGGCGTTACAAGTACAACCGGTATTGCCAGCGGTTTAACAGCAGGCACTTATAATGTTATTATTACTGATGTCAATGGTTGTACAGCAACACAATCAGTAACCATTACGCAACCGGCTTCCGCTGTGATTGCTAATGCTTCCGGTATTAATGCTACTTGCGGAGCAAGCAATGGTTCAGCTACCGTAACAGCATCTGGAGGAACAGGTAGTTTAACGTATAGCTGGTCACCAACAGGCCAAACAACTACAACAGCTACAAGCCTAAGCGCAGGTACTTATACTGTTACAGTAACTGATGCAAATGGCTGTACGCAAAGCGCATCTGCAATTGTAAATAATACTAATGGACCTACTGCCGGTATATCAGGTACGGTAACAAATGTAAACTGCAGAGGAAATGCTACAGGTAGTGCAACTGTAACCGCAACAGGTGGTACAGGAGCTTTAACCTATGCCTGGAACAATGGCGTTACAAGTACAACCGGTACTGCAGCTGGTTTAACAGCAGGTACTTATATTGTAACGGTAACGGATGCAAATGGTTGCTCACAGGCACAAACGATCAATATTACTGAACCAACCGCTGCTTTAGTTGCTTCCATAAACGGACAAGGAAACGTTGGTTGTACCGGCAGTGCCACCGGTAGTGCAAGCGCTACAGGTACTGGCGGTACAATCACTTATTTTTATTTGTGGAGTAATGGTCAAACGTCTAATTCAATTACCGGTTTAACAGCGGGTTCATACAATGTTACTGTTACAGATGCCAATGGTTGCACTGCAACACAAGCAGTAGGCATTACACAACCGGCTTCTGCTATTATTGCTACTGCTTCCAGTACCAATGCTAACTGCGGAGCAAGTAATGGTTCAGCTACTGTAACAGCATCTGGAGGAACAGGTACTTTAACATATAGCTGGTCGCCATCAGGCCAAACAACAACAACAGCTACAAACTTAAATGCTGGTTCTTATAATGTTACAATAACTGATGCAAATGGTTGTACGGGAATTACATCTGTCAATGTAAGCAATACCAGCGGCCCGGTAGTAGGTATATCCGGTGCAGTAACAAATGTAAACTGCAGAGGAAATGCAACAGGCAGCGCAACTGTCACCGCAACAGGTGGTACAGGAACTTTAACCTATACCTGGAACAATGGTGTTACAAGCACAACTGCTACTGCCAGTGGCTTAACAGCAGGAACATATATTGTAACAGTAACTGATGGAGCTGGATGTGTGCAAGGACAAACAATTACCATTACGGAACCGACGATGGTTTTGGGATCAAGTGTATTAGGAAAAGTGGATGTTGGTTGCACAGGTAGCGCAACAGGAAGTGCAAGTATAACAGGAACAGGAGGAACGCCGACTTATATTTATAGTTGGAGTCCGGGCAATTATACGACATCGTCTGTTACCGGATTAACATCCGGTGTGTACACAATAATTATTACAGATGTAAATAGCTGTTCAATGAGCCAAACAGTTGCGATCACTCAACCTGCATCAGGTGTAAATATAATCAGCAGCTCTACAGATGCAACCTGTGGAAATACTAATGGAACTGCAAGTGTAACTGCTTCAGGAGGTACACCGGGATACACGTATGTGTGGTCCACAGGAATAGGAACTAATTCAACCGCATCTGCTTTAAGTGCAGGAATTTATACAGTTACTATTACTGATGCCAATGGTTGCACAAAAACAGAAAATGTTACAGTTGCCAATTCAGGCGCACCAACAGTTAGTGTTGTATCACAATCGGATGCTGATTGCAATGGAAGTGCAACAGGTAGCGCAACGGTAAGCATATCAGGAGGTGCTCCGGGTTATACTTACAACTGGGCTCCTGCTGGAGGTACTGCTACCACTGCTATTGGCTTAACTGCAGGAACTTATAGTTTTACTGTAACAGATACCAACGGTTGTGCTCAATCACAATCAATTACTATTAATGAACCAATTATTTTAAATTCAAGTATATCTTCCCAAACAAATGTTTTGTGTAATAGTGCAAGCACAGGTACAGCTACAATAAGTGTTACAGGAGGTACGCCAACATATATGTACACTTGGTTACCGGGTGGTAATAGTGGTGCAACAGCCAATGGATTAACTGCCGGTACATATACTGTTACCATAAGTGATAGCAAAGGGTGTACAAAAAATCAGAATGTAATAATCACAGAACCTTCAACAAGCATAACAACTACTCCTGGTTCAAGCGCAGCAGCTTGTGGCAGCAGCAATGGTACGGTGAGTGTTACTGCATCAGGTGGTACTGGACTTTTAACTTATAGCTGGACAACACCTAATAATGATATAACACCAACAGTAACTGGTTTAACTCCGGGTACTTATACAGTGATAGTAAGCGATAGTAACAATTGTACTCAAAGTGCATTGGCAACAGTAGCTGGTTCTCCGGGGCCATCACTTGCAGTATCATCTAAAACAAATATTACTTGTAATGGTTTAACTAATGGTAGTGCTACGGTAACTGTCAGCAGTGGAACTCCGCCCTATTTGTATACCTGGAATCCTGCTGTTACTACTTCAAACACTGTCGGCGGATTATCAGCAAATACTTATACCATAACGGTTACCGACTCAGCAGGTTGTACAAGTGAAACAACTGTAGCAATTACTGAACCATTTCCGATAACGTTTACAGTATCTGCTTTTCCCGCAACAGTATGTGCAGGAGAGTCCATTACATTAACTACAAGTATACCAACAGGAGGAACTCCGCCATTTACTTTTATATGGTTGCCTGCAGGGCCAGTTGTAAACCCTTCAATTCCTGCAACATATAGTGTAACGGTGACAGACAGCAGTGGCTGCAGCTCACAAACAGATACAATTTTAGTAACACCTTTACCATCACCAATAGCAGGCTTTGATACTCTTTCCTATGGCACATTCAGCCAGGAGTATCTTTTTACTGATGTAAGTATCAATAGCACTTCCTGGTATTGGGATTTTGGTGACGGTCAAACTTCAACTTCACAAAATCCAACTCATACATTTTCAGGTGCAGGGATTTATATAGTTACTCAAATTGTAACAAATACTTCCGGATGTTCAGACACTCTTATTAAAATTATTATTGTACGCCCGAATATTTTAATACCGAATGTATTTACTCCAAATGACGATGGTATAAATGACGAATTTTGGATACCGAATACCGGATTCCAAAGTTTTATGTTAGTAATATACAACCGTTGGGGGATCAAATTGTTTGAAACCGGCCAGGGACAGATCCGTTGGGATGGAAGGACTTCAGCAGGGGTGGAGGTTTCTGATGGCACATATTATTATCTGTTAAAAGGAATACTGAAAACAGAAACCGGTGGAAAAGATTATGAGTCAAAAGGATTTATTGACTTGAATAGAGGAAGATAAAAGGGTTTACTTAGGAATAGTTTTTAAATGAATAAATTAATTTCCGGATCAAAGCCCCAAAGATTCGATACCCCCTTTTGGTTTGATGAAGATGGAGTATTGCATTATATTTCCTAAGTTCTTTTCATACGATGGAAAATGCGAAAGAGAGTTTTGAGCTAATTAAAAAGATATGTAATACTCAAAAAATATGTATAATATTGAATATCACGAAAGCGACACAACGGATAAAAGAATTCGTAATTATATAACAGATCAATTTCCCACTTATTTAAAGCAATTGCATTTATTCCTCAATGTCCACTGGGGGTAATAGCTGCTTCGCTGTTTTTTGTAGAAGAGCTAAAACTTTTAGGGATTATTATCCTCCTCCTATGAAAATTTTCTCATGTGAGCAAGAAGCAAAGGAATGGCTTAAAAAATATTTGTAAACTGTAAGATTTTTGTTCCTTAAACTAAAAATCCCTCAAAAAAATTAATTTTTTTGAGGGGCTATTGTGGAGCTGCCTAAAAATTGCTCGCACCTATTTCGAGCAAAGGTAAAACGTCTTTTGGCAAGCGGGCAATCCAAAGTAATTGCATCAGTGGCAGAGTCGCCAAGGGCAATTACGCTCCCCTCGAATCGCCCGCGCGAGCGAAGCGAGCGCACTAACATATCATCGGGCAGGTTAAAGCATCGGCCATTTACTTTTCTTTCGCTCCGTAATCGGGCTGCGGGCGGGTTCGAGGGTTCGCCCTACGTTCGGGATAAACCCGCCCGTATCGGGTCGTAAAATGCGGTTCAACGGCTTTTAAATTTTTCCTTCAACAGGTTCGCCACGTTCGGGCAATTAATAAAATCAGGAATCAGGAAAGCGGTATTTTTTAGTTAATCGGGCGTTCCGCCCGAATCGCCACTTTTTTTGTTACCCGCTTTAGCGGGGTTCGGGCTAAAGCCCGAAAATTATGCCTTCCGGTTGCCGCTTCTTCCGGCTACACCTTGCTCTGCTTTTGATACTTCCGAAGTTCTTGGGAGGGGCGGGCGGGCTCCCTTTCCCTTTCCTTTTCCGGCATAAAGTGCTTTGCCTGTACACGTATTTATTGTGCGATATTGCTTTAGCTTTTTGCCGCCCGCAGGCACGAGGACGGCAATGGGCTAAAAGCGGGCAGGAGTAAAAACGTGGCGCAAAGCACTTGTGTGGGGGATTATGTTAAAATACTACAAGCCAATGGCTCATTTCCCTGAGAAGCTTCAAGCTTTCTTCAAGCGATCGTAAAATTTCTTTCTGCTAAAGGAAAAACACTTAAAACTATCCTTAAAACACTCTAGGAGGATGGAAGATTTCTTATTGCCAAAGGAAAATACCTCCGGGCAACCGTGAACATTCTTTAAGCTAAAGCTAAAATACTTCAAGCCAACGGGAGATTTCTTCGAGGAGTTGTGAGAAGAAATTTAGTTTTTGCATTTCAGCTTAAAAATCTGCTTTATATGGTGAAAGCGAATCATGGTTATATTTCCGAAAGCGACCAAATCTATATATTTGAATTAATTTGCCAGTTTTATTAAACTGCTTTAGTTTTTTTGTATGGCCGTTAATGTACCAAACAACGTATTCTAATTCTCCCTGCTCAGAATAATATTTCCATTTTCCAGTTTTTGGATTAGGATCATTTTTATAGCATTTAGGTGGGTTCTTTATATTTACTTTAAACGAACCTACATCTTTTAGAGTTCCAGATTCATAATACGATCTCCATTCTTTTACCTTTGAAACTCCTTCATATAATCCTACAGTATTAATTTTCCCCGATTCATAATATGTTATGCCTTTAGAAATATTTCCATTTATTCTTATAGTTACAAATTGAAAATT
>JBQTHQ010000002.1:0-34360 GCA_052389695.1 Bacteroidota bacterium
GTCAGTTTCATCTTTTTTATCCAAAATTCAAAGAACTTTTTTACTCTTTTTCAAGCTAATTACAAATCTTTTAAACCATCGTGTGTTAAACGTTTTACCTTTTAAGTATTTTTGAGATAGCTTCTAACCAAATTAATGACAAACACAATGAAAAAAATTAAATTTTATATGATAGCGGGCTTAATCGCCTTATCAGGTATTGCTGCAAAAGCACAAAAAATGGTTCAGGAATCAGGTGATGTAACTATGTTGGCAGGCCAGGCTAAATTATTAGTGGAATATGATTTTAGCGACCTGGATATGGGAAAAGAAGGTTCTGAGTCAGATTACCTGAAGAAAAAGAAAGCTGATTTAAATGCGAAAGAACCAGGTAAGGGAGATAAATTTGTTGAGGGATGGGAAAAAGACAAGGTAAATCGTTACCAGCCTAAATTTGAAGAACTTTTCAATAAAACAATAAAAGAAAAAGTGAATTTGAGCCCTTCAAACAAAGATGCAAAATATAAGCTGATCGTTAAAACCCTGACTTTATACCCCGGTTATAACATTGGTATTTCAAAAATGCCGGCTTATGTATCTTTCGCTTTTGTGATTGTTGAAACAGCTAATCCAAGCAAAGAATTATCAAAAACTGTTGTAAGAAATGTTGTGGGTAGCCAGGCAATGGGATATGATTTTGACGCAGGTTCGCGTTTACAGGAATCATACGCAAAAGCAGGTAAAATGTATGCAAAGTATATCATGAAGAAAGCGCCTATAAAATAAAAGTGCTTAAAATACAAAAGCTCCCGGATATGTATCCGGGAGCTTTTGTATTTTACCACACCCCAAATGTTTCCCTGATCATTATTTTGCCCCATTTTTCTTTACCAAAATCTTTTTCAAGCCGGGCTCGTAATTCGGCGGAAGTGTAGATCTTATTTTTTCCTGTTTTAGGAATAAATAATTCATTGTCCGGTTTCTGAACTTCTACACTTTTGGCAAAATAAATCACCCCTCCGTCTTCTGTTGCCAGTCCTAATATAGCTCCGGGTAGTCCATAAAAACTTTCAGGACCTGTAGAAGCCATAATTTCATCACAATACCAGGCATAGATGCGGGTACTGTCATTCGCCTGCCATAGAGCTTTTCTACAGCTGTAGCCACAAATGGTACGTTTGCTTGAAGTTATTTTCCATTCACGTTTATACAATGTGTCTTCAACATACAATTCTTCCCCCCATATTTTTTTGATAGATAACCGTTTGTTATTTTTAAGATCCTGGTAAACCGTATTTTTATTAGTGGCCCATCCCATCCGTTCTTTCAGGTCGCTTTCCTGTGGCTTAAATAATGATACACTGTCACTAAAATACAGTTCAAATATGTCCTCTTTGTTTTTATCTTCTTCTTTGAGCCATTCTTTTACATCATTGTCTTTGAATTTTTTATATAAGTTGGTCCTACGTTCATATACAATTTTTCCGTGAGTGATCTGAGCGATTGAATCCCCGTGATAACACAACAAAAAAACGAATACTAATATGTTTTTAATAATACTCATCAGTTTCTTTGGTTTTACTGCTGTTGAATTTAAATACAGCCCTTAATAAATAGAACTGGCTGATAATATTGGTTTTTGTATCTGTAATCACGTTATCCTGTACAATGCGGTTGGTGCTGATGTTTTGATTTAAGATATCGGTAGCTTCAAACGATACAATAAGGTTTTCATTTTTAAAGAAGGTTTTACGCAAAGCCGCGTTCCAGATCACATAATTGATATTATAGCCCTCAGAGCGTTGATCATTCATAGTATAGGTGGTTTCTGTTTCAAATAAAAACTTAAAAGGTAATCTCAACCGAAAGCCTGCATTGTATGTTTGTGCCGAATAGGGTTTATTGCTTTGAGCATTTACAGAAGAAATGGGATAGTTATAATTATAGTTACCACTAATGGTAAATTCAAGTGTGTCTAAGTTTAGGTTGATCTCTAAGCCCGCCGAGGTATTCGATGTTTTTGTTGTGTTTTTTTGATTGTTGATCACACTGGCATAGCTATTATAATTGAAGTTCAGATTCGGATTTAATTGTAATATTTTCGAAAAAAGTGGTAATCCTGCTCCAATATAGGAGTTACTGTTAAAGTTGCCGTTTACATTTATGGGTTGAGTGATAGTTCTGCCGATACTGTCATAAGTAATAGCGTTTGTAAAGGCATTATTAATAGTTGAGAAACTAATGTTGGCCCAAATATATTTACCACTAATAGGCTTATAGGAATTAAAAGATAAGCTAAAATTTTGATTGAAAGTAGGCAGTAAATTAGGATTTCCCAGCTTTATCTTATTGGGGTTGTTGTTATCGGGAACCGGTTGTAATTGCTCGATGCCGGGTAAATTAGAGTTAGTAGTGTATTGAAAACGCAGGCGTTGATTATCACTGAATTTATACATATAGTTTAAATGAGGAAGTATGTTATTTACGTTTTGTGTGATCTTTTGTCTGTTGATCATATTGGTATTGATTACGTCCACCTGCCGAAACCTCGCACCAACAACAAAACGGTGTTTCTTTACCTCATAAATGAATTTTAATCCGGCCCGTTGAGTACTTTTTTTGTTCTCAAAATTATTAGTGAGCGTGGAGTCATATGAAGAATATTCCCCATTGATGTAGTTCAATGCTTTTTTATCTTGTATCCCCACATTAAAAACATAATCGTATGAAAATTCCATTTTTATTTTTTTTGATAAAGGTTCTGTGAAAGACATCCCTCCATTGTGAGTTTGGTTATTGTTATTATTGTTTTTTTGCTGGTCAATATCGGTTGTGTCAATCGTAAATGGGAAGTTTACATAAAAATCATTGGACGACTTTAAAACTCCTTCTGAAATATTATCATTTTGGGTATAACGATAGTTGAGATTCAATTGCCGGTCCTTTTTCTTAAAATTCCGTTTTAGTTTAAAATTAGTATTGATATCATAAGCTTCCGACTTATTGTTATTGGTAGTGACTGTTTGCCGGGTTAACGTATCAGTATCTGTTAAAAAATCATTGATAATAAGGGTGCTTTTAGAAGTTGTTACCAGTTTTAATTTTGGTTGTATCTCCAGTTCAGTTAATGAATCCAGGTTTTGAGAAAGTGAAAAATTGACACTATGAGATTCGTTCTTTTGAAACGACCGGCTGAAATCATTTGTTATATAGCTGGTATCTGATAAAAAATACTGGGACCGGGTTTCCGTATTTTCCCTTAGTTCAGTATTACCATAGGTATAGTTAAACGTCAATTTTGTTTTTTTACTTATTTTATCGGTATAATAAATACCTGTTTTCAATGTTTGAGGAATACCTTTGGTTTGTGAGCCACCTTCCCAGCTAAAGCCTTCTTCATCACTATAGTTATAGTTGTTATTGTTATTGTCTAAGCCATATTTATTAAGGTCGCTCCAACCGAAATCTGCACGGGGAGTGTTGCTACCCAATCCAAAAACCGATATTTTTTGCCGACTGCTGAACCTGTTTAATAGCAATTCCCCTTCATAGAACTTTTGAAAATCGCTTGCCCCTGACAATTTTCCAAAATATCCCTTTTTTGAGTCTTCCTTCAGCTTCAGGTTCATTACCTTAATGGTTTCTTTATCATTGGTTTCGGACTGATTTTCATTCTTTTTATCATATACCTGTACCGATTCAAGGCTATTGGCATTTAAGTTTTTGGTGGCCATGGTTGGATCAGTACCAAAAAATTCATCCCCATCCACTAAAACCTGGTCAACTGACTCTCCCTGGGATGATATTTTACCTTGCGCATCCACTCGAATACCCGGCAATTTTTTCAAAAGGTCTTCAACAGTGGCGTTGGGCTTTACTTTAAATGAATCTGCTGTATATACAAGGGTATCTCCTTTATAATAAACGGGGTCTTTAAAAGCATAGATAACTACCTCTTTTAATTGTTGGCTTTTGGGTGGTAATATGATCTTACCAAAGTCAAATACATTGTTAACAGTGCTTCCAAACACATAAAATGACTGATCGCCAAACTTCGGATGGGAAATAATTACTTCTACTGTATCAATGGGAAGGTTTTGGAGGATAAATCCCCCTTTAGAATTGGTGCGGGTATGGGCAATAATAGTAGAATCCTTGATCCGTACAGCCATAGCAACTGCGTATACCAGTGGATTTTTAGACACAGTATCCTGTACGTTACCAGAGATACTCATCCTTTGGGAAAAAGCAGTATTGGTGAATGCAACCAAACCAAATATTAAAGCAATATATTTCCTCATAAAAGAGTATAAAAGAAACAAATATCATATCTATAATGTGGTTTGCCAAAAAAGATACAGGAAAAGTGTTAAGCGGTAGGAACAGGAGATGGATGGAAATAAAAAAGTCCCACATTGCTGGGGGACTTTTTTGCAGGTAAAAAGAAAATTATTTCTTTTTACCTGCGTTAGCGATAGAATCAGCTGTAGCTTGAGCTTTAGCTTCTTCAGCAGCAGTAAAAGCAGCAGTTGAATCAGCAGTTGCTTGTGCTTTAGCAGCTTCTTCAGCAGCTTTAGCAGCTTCTACAGCAGCAATTGAATCTTGTTTTGCTTTTTCAGCAGCAGCTTTTTCTTCAGCGCTTGGTCCGCAAGCAACGAATGTAAACATTCCTGCTACGGCAACTAATGTAAATAATTTTTTCATTTTTTGTTTGTGATTTTAATTAAAATTTATGCAAATGTATATTTTATTTTTAATACAGTGCAAATATTTGATTTATTTTTTTGTCTTCCATAATCAGGGATTAAACTTTAGATTTGTAACCTATGCAGCAAAGGCGACAGAATTTATTGGACTTATTAAAAAAAATAGGCGGTGTATTGCTCTTGTACGCCTTATGCCGCTTGTTGTTCTACTGTTTTAACCTTTCTTATTTCACAGACCTTCACAGCCTTCAACTACTTTTGATAGGAATAGCAGGATTGCGGTTCGATTTATCCGTAATTATGCTGTCAAACTCCCTTTTTATGGTGCTTTTTCTTCTGCCTGTTGCTTTTAGGGAAAAAAGGCCGTACCGGACAATGCTAAAATACTTATTTGTTAGTGTAAATAGTATAGCTTTGTTGGCTAACTGTGCCGACCTGGTTTATTTTCAGTTTACTTTAAAGCGAACAACAGCCGATGTTTTCCACTTTTTCGGAGGTGAAATTGGGAATGATCTGGGCCGTTTATTACCCTTGTTTATTAAAGATTACTGGTATGTTGTAGTTATCTGGCTGATATTAACTGCGCTTCTTTATTATTTATATGAAAAAACTGAAAAAAAGCGAATTTTAAAATGGGATACAAATCAATACATTTATCAGGCAGTTACCTTCCTAATAAGTGTTTTTTTATTTGTAATTGCTTACCGGGGAGGGATACAGCTGAAACCCATCAGTATTGTAACGGCAGGGGAATACACTTCCGTACGCTACGTGCCCCTGGTTGTAAATACTCCTTTTACTATTCTTAAAACATTAGATTTGCCCACTATTGAGCCCGATATTTATTTTAAAGATGAAAGGGAATTAAAAAAGCACTATAATCCTTTACATCCGGGGGAAAATGGAGGGTTCAAAAAATTAAATGTATTTATTATAGCGCTTGAAAGCTTTTCTAAAGAGTATGTCGGCGCTTTAAATAAACGATCTGTAAGCTGTACTCCTTTCCTGGATTCCTTAATCGGGGAAAGCTTGACCTTTAGCAATGGATTTTCAAATGGAAAAAAATCAATGGAAGGTATTCCGGCTATTGTTTCCAGCATCCCCACCTGGATGAATGAAGCGTATATAACTTCTCCTTATGGCAGCAATCAAACCAATAGCTTGCCGAGTCTGCTGAAAGAACAAGGTTATTACACGGCATTTTTTCACGGTGGCACCAATGGAACTATGGGTTTTGATGCTTACGCCAATTTAGCAGGGTTTGATAATTATTTTGGCCGTAAAGAATATAATAATGAAAACGATTATGATGGCAACTGGGGAATTTGGGATGAAGAGTTTTTTCAGTACACTGCCAATACTATTAATAAAAAACAACAACCTTTTTTTGCCACTTTGTTTACTTTAACATCACATCATCCTTATACAATACCTAATAAATATAGGGTGAAATTCAAGGAGGGAAACTTAGAGATTGAAAAAAGTATTAGTTATAGCGATTATTCCTTAAAAAAATTTTTTGAAACAGCAAAAAAAATGCCTTGGTTCAATAATACCTTGTTCGTTTTATGTGCGGACCATACAGGAGTATCGTGGGATGAGTTTTATATGAACAGAGTGGGTAATTATACAATACCTATTGTTTATTACTTGCCAAGAGGACAATTAAAAGGACAAAGTGCGTTACTTACCCAGCAAATCGATATTATGCCTTCGGTATTAGATTATTTAAATTATTCTAAACCTTATTTTGCTTTTGGCAATAGTGTGTTTGACACTACTATTACGAACCGTTATGCACTTACTTACAATAATGACGCGTTTCAATTAATATCCAAAAATTATTCACTTGGGTTTAATGGGACTAAAGCAACGGACCTGTATAATTACACAAAAGACAGTTTGTTAAAGTATAATTTAATTGTAACAGAACCTTTGGTTGTAAAAGAGTTGACCGATCAACTAAAAGCAATTATCCAAACGTATCAGCAAAGCCTGATTTATAATACTCAGCGGGTGGTTGAGAATAAATAGCTTGCTTTTTTAACTTCTCCTGATTAAATCCATTCTTTTCCTTTTTAAGCTATTTTAATACCTCTCTTGCCGAATACAAGGTTATCCAACTATTGTGTACAATACATTTGAATTTATTTAAAATAAGATAACACGTAATGAGTACAAAAAACCATAAAAAATCTTTGAAAAAAGCAATTACAAAGTTGCCGGTCCGGCAAGCAGAAACCATAAAGCTTAAACGGAAAAGAAATAATAAAACAATCAAAACAGATCAGCAAAAAGAAAACAAGGAAATTAAGACCGAGCATTCATATGAAAATAAGGATGCAGTAAATGAAAATGAAAAGATCACAAATATTGACGAACAAATTACCAATCAAAAAAATGAAATTACTAAAGATTAAAATCTAATAATTTTTAAATTTTATCAAATGATTAATTTCCATACTCAACGATTGCGAACAGGCATTTAACGAAAATGACCTTTTAGGAAAAAAATATTGGAATATACTTGAAGCAAATTCAGAATAAGTTATTAATTCTTATGGACAAATCAACGATGAAACTATATATAAAAAACATGGTAAGTACTCGCTGCAAAATGGTAGTACAATTTGAATTAGAAAAGCTTGGCTTGAAAAACAGTGTGGTAAAAATTGGGGATGCGGAAATTGAAGATGAAATATCTGTAGAACAATTAAATCAATTAAATACCGCATTGAAAAAATGGGGACTTGAATTGATTGATGACAATAAAAATGTATTGGTTGAAAAAATAAAAAATGTGATTGTAGAAATGGTTCATTATGCCGATGAGCTGCCTAAAACAAATTTTTCAGATTATTTGAACGAAAAATTAAATCGCAATTATACATATCTCGCTAATTTATTTTCAGAAGCGCAAGGAATTACTATTGAAAATTTTATTATCAACCACAAAATTGAACGTGCTAAGGAACTGATGGTATATGATGGGTTATCACTTACTGAAATTTCATATAAGTTAAATTATAGCAGTGTTGCTCATTTATCCAGCCAGTTTAAAAAAGTTACCGGATTAACTCCATCAAGCTTTAAACAGGTAAAAGAAAAAAAGCTGATGGCTTTGGAAAATGTGTGAATCATATAACTTTTTCGAAAAGTTGTATAACAGCTATAGAATCAAATCAATTCATCTTTGTGAAAAAATATTATGAGTAAAAAATAAATAAACTAAAAAATAAAAAAATGAAAAACAAACAAAAATCATCATCGCAAGATAAAAAATCTTCAAGTTCATCTAATTCAGGCAGAAGCAATTCTTCAAACAGAGGAGGAAATAACCAAGGTTCAAATTCTGCGGGAAGCAGATCGAAAAAATAAAGCAAAATAATTATCAGTTAATATTTAAACAATTTAAAACTAAAACAATGAAAGAAACTCAAAACGATCAGTTTGGTCAAGGTAACCAAAATGGACAAAGCAAAAGTAATCGTGGGTCTCAGGGAAGTAGCCAGGGAAATACTAAAAAAAGTGGCGATTCTTCAACCGCTACATTAGAAGATGAAAATGAAACAAGCGGGCAGTTTGGCGAAACAGAAGGAAAAGAACATGATGATCGCGAACATCAGCATGACTACAAAACTCCATTAGGAGGTTCCCAAGGAAGCCAGGGCAGCACTCAAAATAAAAATCAAGGTGGTGTTCAAGGAGGAAGTGGTATTCAAGGAAGTACTCAAAATCAAGGTGGTACTCAAGGAAAAAACCAGGGAACTTCTAGTCAAAATAAAAACCAGGGAAGTGAAAGCAGCCAGGAAAAAAGCCAAACAGGTAAACAAAATAATAACGGAAGAGGATTATAATTTCTCACGTATTGAAATAATAAAAGGGGAGTAGTTCCTGTAATTAATCCCCTTTATTTTAAAACTAAAAACTAAAAAACATGGGAAATTTACTTTATATAATTGCAGTCATACTTGTTATAGCATGGGCAATTGGATTTTTTGGATATGCCGTAGGTGGCATTATTCATTTATTATTGGTTATTGCAATAATTGCAGTATTACTAAGAGTCATCCAGGGAAATAAACCCGTTTAAAATAGGCACTAAACAATTAAAATCAAATAAAAATAAAAACTATGAGCTCAGGAAAAGTATTATTAGGAGTACTAGCAGGCGTAGCCGCTGGTGCAGTATTAGGGATCTTATTCGCACCCGATAAAGGTTCGGAAACCCGCAAAAAAATCTCTAAAAAAGGAAAAGATTATGCAGATGATCTAAAAGACAGATTTGATGATTTTTTAAGTTCTGCAACTGAAAAATTCGAGCAAGGCAAAGAAGAAGCAACCGGCTTTGCACAGAATGCAAGAAAAGAAGCATCTGACTTTACGCATCATGCAAAAAGTAAAGTGAACACAATGAAAAATGAAGTAAAAAATTCAACGTACTAAAATTCAGGAAAATGTTGACCGTTGGCCCGATTTCAGATGTATCTATTGTTTCCATGCTGGCAGAAAATAATTCCTCAGCGTGGGAGCAATTGTATGATAAATATGCGCCAATGATGTATGGCGCTATTGTTCAAACTACAAAAGATGAACGAATAGCGGAACAAATATTTAAGGAATGTTTTTTTCAATTAAAGGAAAATAAAAATATTTCAAAAATACGAGGTCCGTTAGACGCTTTTCTTTTAAAACATACATATAGTTTCACTGCAAATTATCTTAAGTTAATGGAGCTAACGAATGATGCCAATAAATTCAATAACAACAGACATCTTGTTCAATTGCTTTCATCCAGACAAATCTCTATAAAAACTGAATTACAATCAGAAAAAGATCAGAAGGATGCCAGAAAAAAGTTACGGGAAGAATTTAATCACCTTCGCAAACAACATCAACATCGGTTAGATACATTGTTTTAAATTAAAAAAAAACATTAAAAAATGGACAATAACGAGAATACAGAAACTAAAACAAGTGTGATTGAATCATTGGTTGAAAGAGTAGAGGAATATGGCAGAACAAGTTATGAGTTGATCAGATTAAAAACGATTGATAAAGTATCAGGTACTTTGTCATCTGTTGTATCGCGTTTATGCGCGGTTATTTTTCTTTTCATATTCATAATTATCTTTCACATAGCTCTTGGACTTTGGTTAGGAGAACTCCTTGGCAAAGGTTACTATGGTTTTTTCTGTGTTGCAGCGCTGGATATTATTATCTGGGGCATTTTAAATTTTTTAATGTATAACTGGGTGAAAAAACAGATCAGCAATTCAATTATTTCACAATTACTTAATAATTAATTACATGCAAAAGATAACTTCTGTAACTGAATTAAAAGATGCCATTTTATTGTTAGAAAAGCAAAAAGCTGATCAGTCTTTATTACTGAAGCAAGAATTAAGTATTGCATTCGAGAGTTTAAAACCTGTTAATCTTATAAAGAACACCTTCAACGAATTAATGGCATCACCCGATCTTAGAGGAAACATTATTGATACCGGCCTTGGTATGGCTGCCGGGTATATTTCGAAAAAAGTAATTATAGGAAATTCCAATACATTATTAAGAAAGATAGGCGGTTCTATTTTACAAATGGTCGTTTCCAAACTTGTTTCAAAAAATTCAGAAAATATTAAATCTACAGGCATGAATTTGTTTAAAAAAATATTTGCTAAAAAAAATAATGAACAAGAGCATGTACATTCAATATAAGATGATTAAAAAAATAATATTTATTTTTATAATACTGGCTTCTTCAAGTGTATATGCGCAAAAAGATCCTAAAAAAAATCCTGTACCGGATCCGGATAAAGTGGTGCCCCCAAACAAAGGGACTAAATATTGCTGCATAAAAGGTAATTACAGCGACTTAAAACCGGGACAATGTCCATTGGATCATACAAAGCTTCTTCCGGAAGATACTTATTATTGTGAAGTTTGTGATTCTACATCCACAAAGCCTTCTAAATGCAAACATTGTACGCATGATATGGTTAAAATTCAGTGCCCTGTGACAGTCATTAAAGATGAAAGAATAGAATATTAATGTATTCAAATTTTGTTTGTGAAAAACGTTCCACAATTCTGGAACGTTTTTTAATTGTTTAATTATAAATTATAAAAACTTAAAACATGATACTTTCAATCATATTAGCAATTATAGGAATCGTTATTGTTATACTGATTTTTAATTCGGGAGCTAAAAATAAAGATAGTAATGGCCCAATGAATAATAATTAAAATTTCTTTTTATTTTCTATATTAAAAGGGAGTGTTTTAAAGCTCCTCTCTCCGCTATTAGCTGATATGGCAAACCATCAGGTAATAAATCCAATTTATTAGCTATTTAAAATACCCTTTAAACGAATACCAAAACTATTGCGAAATGGTAGAAGGTATATTTGAATGAAACTTACAAAAATCATTTATAAATATAAAAAAAGAAAAAATGAAAAAAGCAATTTTAACTCTCGCCATTACTGTGTTTATAGGAACCAGTTTGACAGTCCAAGCGCAAGCGCAGGACACTAAACAGACTTCTAATCAACAAGATAAATCTGCTGATGTTCAGAAATTCAGAAAAGAAGTCAATGAAAAGATAAAGGAAAATGAAAAACGAATAGCGGAATTAAGAACGAAAAAATCCGAAGAAAATCAGGAAGTAAAAATGAAATATGATAAAAAAATAGATGCATTGGAACAAAAAAATAAAGAATTAAAAAAGAAAATGGCTGATTATAGAGAAGACGGAAAAGAAACTAACTGGCAGAGTTTTAAGAAAGAATTTAACCATGATATGGATGAATTGGCCAAAGCTCTTAAGTCAGTTGCAGTTGATGATGTAAAATAAATTTTAACCTAAAAAGCTTAAAATCATGAAAAAATTAGTTGTTACCTTTTTATTATTTATTGGGTGTTATGTAGGAAAGGCTCAGGAAATGACCGATTCAGAGCAATATGGAAGAACTTTAAATTTAGGTATTGGAATTGGGTATTATGGATACGTAGGACATGCCCTGCCGGTTGCCAGCTTCAATTATGAATTTGATGTTGCTAGAAATTTTACACTGGCCCCATTTATTGGTTTTTATTCGTATACCAATTATTATTATTGGGGTGATTATGACAGGCCGTATCGCGATTATTCATATCGTGAAACTGTAGTGCCTGTGGGTGTAAAGGGTTCTTACTATTTTGACCAGTTGTTTCGTGCAGGCGAAAAATGGGATTTTTATGCGAGTGCAGATTTAGGATTTGCCTTCAGAACTGTAACATGGGATGCAGAATATAATGGATCAAAAAAATTGTCAAGAGGAGCAAGTCCGCTATATATAGATGGCCATGTTGGGGCAGAATATCATATGAATGACAAAATAGGGTTATTCCTTGATCTTTCTACAGGTATCTCTACGTTTGGTTTAGCAATTCATTTTCAATAATACCTAAAAGCGACAAGGGAATTATTTTATATTCTTTTAGTCATTAAAAATATAGCTATAAGAGGAATATGAAAAAAAAGCTGGAGAATAAAACGGTACTGATCACAGGGCATTTAACAGAAGTGGGTAAAACATGTGCATTGGCTGCATTGAGGGAAGGTGCAAATGTTATTATAGCTGATATTATTTCAGATAGAACAGAAATAGTGATGGCTGAAATTAGAAAAGAACATTCGAACGTTCATTTTATTCCTTGTGATACCACAAATTACGATGCTGTAAACTTCACTGTTAAAAAAGTTATAACGGTATTCGGATCTGTTGACGTAGCATTAAATAATACAGGAATTGATTGTGAAATAAAACCGGAAGAGCACATGAGCAAAGAAGCTTGGTTAAAAATAATTGGCAATGACCTAAATGGAGTATTTAACTGCATGACTCATCAACTGTTGGAAATGGCAAAGCAAAAAAAGGGCGTAATACTGAATATGGCTTCTGTTTTTAGTGATCAGAATTTTTCAACTTCTTCACATTATATAGCCACTAAACACGGAATAATAGGATTAACAAAAACTGCAGCCGCAGAATATGCAGCTTATGGGATAAGAATAAATGCTCTTTGTCCAGGAACAGTAGCTCCCACAGCAGTTGATAAAATGGAGGATGTTGTTTTTGCACCCGGTTCGCGAAAACAACATACCATGAATCTCACGGCTATTAGAAAAAAAGAAAAAGCAAAAGAAATTGCAAACGGATTTATTTTTATGGCCTCTGAAAAAAGTCCTTTCATAACTGGAACTGCTGTTGAAATTGATGGGGGGTATTTGTCACAATAATTTTTTGGTTTTTATAATAATATTTAATTCTTTCTGTGCCTGATAAAAAACATATTGTAATAATTGGTGCAGGGTTTGCGGGTTTACGACTGGCAAGAATTCTTAATAACCACCCCGGTTATCTGATCACCCTTATCGACAAAAATAATTATCACCAGTTTCAACCTTTATTATATCAGGTAGCTACTGCTAACCTGGATGCGAGTAATATTTCATTTCCGCTGAGAACAATTTTTAAAAAAAGTAAAAATGTCAGGGTTAAAATAGCAGAAGTAATAGGTATTTATCCCGAAGAAAATAAAATTGAAACGTCTATAGAATCCATTTATTATGATTATTTGGTTGTTGCCACGGGAGCAGAAACCAATTATTTTGGGAATAATCAGGTGGAACGCTATGCATTTCCTATGAAATCAACTGTAGAAGCTTTACAGTTGAAAAATCAATTAATTAAAAATTTTGAAGATGCGGCTATTTCAAAAGATATACCTTTTATAGAACGGTTACTTACGATAGTAGTAGTTGGTGCCGGTCCAACAGGTATTGAATTAAGCGGAGCATTGGCTGAAATGAAACGCGATTCACTTCCTAAAGAATATCCCGAATTAAATTTCAATAAAATGAAAATCTATTTGTTGGAGGGAACCAATGAAGTATTGGGAAGCATGAGTACCACTTCATCAATTCATTCAAAAAAATATTTAGAGGAAATGGGTGTGTTGGTTAAAACGAATACCCTTGTGAAAGATTACGACGGACAAGAAGTAATTCTCCAGAATGGAAAAATAATTCCCAGTGCTATGGTCATTTGGACGGCAGGAGTTAAAGGGAATATTCCACAGGGGATAAATAAAAAAATGATCAATGCGGTCAATCGTGTTAAAGTGGACGACTTTAATAAAGTTCTGGACAGTAAGAACATATTTGCTTTAGGTGATATTGCTTTTATGGAAAGTGCTGATTACCCTAAAGGACATCCTCAGTTAGCCAGTGTGGCTATTGATCAGGCAAAAAATTTAGCTATGAATTTTATACGTGTAGCAAAAGGAGAAGTTATTTTGGAATACAAGCACAAAAATAAAGGTGCCATGGCC
Source organism: Bacteroidota bacterium (assembly GCA_052389695.1). Classification (GTDB taxonomy): domain Bacteria; phylum Bacteroidota; class Bacteroidia; order 2-12-FULL-35-15; family 2-12-FULL-35-15; genus 2-12-FULL-35-15. Next base: position 14,064 of record JBQTHQ010000002.1, read on the forward strand.
ACAATAGGAAGAAATAAAGCAGTAGTTGACCTCATTAAACCAAGAATAAGCTTTCGGGGCTTTTTAGCCTGGTTTGTTTGGATGGGGATTCACCTGTTTCTTTTGATAGGGTTTAAGAATAGGTTAATAGTATTTATTAATTGGGCATATAAGTATTTCATGCGCAATCAATCTTTGTCTTTACTCTTTTTACAGTTTTTAAGAAAAAATAATACAGTGATGAAACAGGAAACAAAGGAATTGGTCGAACACTAATATTAATAATATGCAATTAAAATCAGATATAAATATTAAAGGTGACCTTGGCGGAGCAATGTCAGTGGAATTTAAACCCGGTAGCTCTATTAATGATTATTGCGCGTCACATATTGAAAATTACGATCCTGATCGTTTTGAAGTACTTGCTGTTCGTTTTTATCATGGAAATGAAACAATTATTACTGTATACGCAATTGATAAAAGCCGTTTGGAAGGAACTAATTTCAGTAAAGAAAAAATGCCGGTTAAAAAATTTAAACTGAACCTTGTTTTTTTGAAGGATATCTTGCTTTTTATTAAGGAGTGCAATTTTACGCTTACTACCGGGCATTATCCATTAGAGGATATGGAAGTGATAAACAAGTAAAAAAGAATGATATGCCGGAAGGTCCATCCATTGTTTTATTGAAGGAAGCCGTATCACAATTTACAGGAAAAAAAATTATTTCGGTTGAAGGCAATACAAAAACAATAGATAAGATCCGTTTGCAGAACCAAAAGGTAATAGCTTTTAAAAGCTGGGGAAAACATTTTCTTATTTGTTTTAAAGATTTTAGTGTACGTGTTCATTTTTTATTGTTCGGCTCTTATTTAATAAATGAAAAAAAGGCAACTTCTGTCCGTTTAAGTTTAACATTCGGTAATGGTCAATTGAATCTGTATGCTTGTTCGTTAAAAATAATTGAAGGCGATATAGAAAACCATTATGATTGGCATGCAGATGTAATGAATGATTTGTGGGATGCCAGGCAGGCAGAACTAAAACTAAAAAAGATCCCAAGTGAGTTAATATGTGATGCTTTATTGGAGCAACATATTTTTGCCGGGGTTGGAAACATAATTAAAAATGAAATATTGTATAGGGTACGTGTGCACCCTGAAAGTATTGTCAGTAAAATTTCTACTGTTAAAATCAGAAAGTTAATAAAAGAGGCACGTGATTATAGTTTTGAATTCCTGGAATGGAAAAGAAATTTTGTATTAAGAATACATTGGCTGGTACATACAAAAACTATTTGTATTCGATGCAAGGGTCCTATCATAAAGAAATATACAGGTACCAAGAACCGAAGAAGTTTTTTCTGCAATAAATGCCAGCATTTATATAAATAAGATCGAATGAAATGGAGCGTGGGTTGTTCAGGATTTTATAATAAACATTGGAAAGGGATTTTCTATCCTGAGGATTTACCGCAGAGTAAATGGCTTAATTTTTATTGTGAATATTTTAATACACTTGAATTAAATGTGACATTTTATCAATTTCCAACAGAGGAACGAATGAGAATATGGTTTAAAAAAAGTTCTGAAGATTTTTTGTTTTCAGTAAAAGCGCCTCGCTTGATCACACATTATAAAAAGTTTAATGACTGTGAAAAGTTGTTGAATGATTTTTACCAGGCATGTGAGAAGGGATTAAAAAACAAATTAGGTTGTATTTTATTTCAACTGCCTCCAAGTATCCAATATAGTCAGGAGCAACTGGATCAGATCATTTCCGCTCTTCACCCCGGATTTAAAAATGTAATTGAGTTCAGGCATTCTAGCTGGTGGGATGAAAGCATATATAAAATTCTCGCTGAAAAGGAGATCATTTTTTGTAGTATCAATCACCAGAAATTTCCAACAGATATAATTACTACTGCACCAATTGTGTATGTTCGTTTACACGGTAACCCTGAATTGTATTATTCCGGTTATAAATCGAAAGAATTGAACGATTTACATATGACTATAAAAAATGATAAAAAAATAAAAGAAACGTATGTTTATTTTAATAACACTGCAGGTGATGCAGGGATTATGAATGCAATGGAGTTTAATAAAATAGTAATTAAAAAATAAGATCATGAAAAACGGATTGTTAAGTATCGTGTCATTTTTATTAATCTCAATATTGTTTCCGGGTTGCGAGATTGTAGAAGGGATATTCAGAGTGGGAGTATGGACAGGTATTATCCTTGTACTATCTATAATCATTTTAATCATTTATCTGATGAAAAAAATGGATAAGAATAAATAAAATATAAAACCTGTGAATGATATAATTTATTTTAATTATTATGTAAGTTTTATATGGTGACAGAAACGGACATTTGTACCCCAAATACAAAATTCAGAAATATATAAATGTTTGTCGCCCAAAATAATTCAGATAGATCCTTTAAGTGTAGCAGGTTAGCCAGAGAAAAAACCATTCTTGTCAGTCATTTAAAGTCCGGTTTATCCACGTTCGAAAATAGAGATACTGATAAAAAGACCAAAGAAGTTTTCATTAAAGATATAGTTCCTCATATAGATGGATATGAGATCAATATTCATTTCAAATAATAAATCTTATCTCATATGATTATTTCAATGTGTGAATGTTATAACTTATTTCAAAAATTCTATAACACGTAATGATACAAAGCAATTCATCTTTGTGCTCTATAAAATAATATACAAAAATTAATACAAATTATTTACAAACTAAAAAAACAAAAAATATGAAACGTCAAAACAATTTTAAAGCGCTATTCTTAGGAATAACAGTTATGGCAACTGTTACTTTTGTTATGCCATCATGTGATAACCAAAGAACAGACGACAATGATCGTACTGCAATGGATGACAACAGGGATCGTACAGGTGCAGACCGCAATAATCGCAGGGCAGAAGATTCAAAGGATATTGCTGAAGAAAGGAATGATGCAATATTGGATAACAGACAAGACCAGAAAGATGCAGAATTTCTGGTAGAGGCTGCGGAAATTACTCTGACAGAAATACATTTAGGGCAACTTGCACAAACAAAGAGTACTGATGCTGAAGTAAAAAGAATTGGTAAAATGATGGAAAGCGATCATACCAAATCTTTGAACGAGCTTAAAGCATTAGCATCAAAAAAAGGAATAACTATTCCAACTTCTCTTACAGAGGATGGAAAAGATGAATACAATAAGTTGAATGATAAGAAAGAGAGCGAATTCAATGAAGATTATTGTGATATTATGTCAAAAGAGCATAAAAGAGCCATTAACAAATTCGAAAGAGCATCCAAAAATGCTGAAGATGATGAGATCAAAGCATGGGCAACGGCAGCACTTCCAAAATTAAGGACCCATTTGGAGCATGCCGATATGTGTCAGGAGAAAGACAAAAACAATAAAAGGGCTGCATCAGTATTAAATAAATAAATCTTAAGAACTAAAATAATAATTATGAAAACAAGCACTTCAAAAAAGACTTCGCAAAGCGGGGCAAAAAAACAATCAGGTAAATCAAAAGGCCAATCGGAGTCTTCCGGACTACAAGAACTATTTGAAAAGGAATTAAAAGATATTTACTGGGCAGAGAAAGCATTGGTAAAAGCTATTCCTAAAATGGTAAAAAACGCCACAGATGAGGAATTAATAGCTGCTTTGGAAGAACATTTGGCCGTTACTGAAGAGCAAGTGAATCGTGTAGAGGAAGTTTTTGCTTCTATTGGTGTGAAAGCCGAAGCTAAAAAATGCGAAGCTATGGCAGGCCTTATTAAGGAAGCAGAAGAAATCATGTCGGATACTGAAAAAGGTATTGTAAGAGATGCAGGAATTATTGCTGCCGCCCAAAAAGTAGAACATTATGAAATCGCTTCCTATGGTACATTATGCGCTTTTGCTAAAACATTAGGCAATGATGATGTGGTTCAATTACTGGAAGAAACTCTCAACGAGGAAAAAGAAGCAGATTCTACCTTAACACGAATTGCCGAATCTTCAATTAATGAAGAGGCTATGGTTGAAACAGAATAAAAATTAGTATAAATAATCTAAATATTAAAATACATGAAAATAAATGGAAATGGCCAGTTTAGCCAAAACAAAACAAATACAGGTGCAACAAGTGTTGCCGAGCGTTCGATGATTACCGGGATGTTCAAGGATCGTGAAAGCGCTGAAAAAGCCTATAAAATATTAGAATCGCGTGGTTACTCCAAAGATGATGTGAATGTAATGATGTCAGATAAGACGCGTGAAAAGCATTTCAAAAATGAACCAGATTCAAATTTAGGGACCAAAGCAATGAAAGGAGCAGGAGCAGGTTCTGCGATTGGCGGAACGCTTGGTGCCATTGTGGGAGCAATTGCTGCCATTGGTACAAGTCTTCTTATTCCGGGACTTGGTCTGGTGATTGCCGGACCCCTGGCTGCAGGATTGGCTGGTGCTGGTGCCGGTGGTATTACAGGAGGATTAGTTGGAGCTCTGATCGGTTCAGGAATTCCTGAAGAACATGCTAAAGATTATGAGCAAGGTATCAAGGATGGTTATATTGTTATGGGTGTAAAACCTCGTACAGATGAAGATGCTGAAAGTATAGAAAAGGAATGGCGGACAATTAAAGGAGAAAAAATTTATAGTTAATATTCTTAATTGTTTTTTAAAGAGAGACAGGATTTAAATTCTGTCTCTCTTTTTGATTTATAGTTAGAACATCCCCCTTTTTAGCTATCAAAATACCCCTTTTACCGAATATTAAAAAGCTTAAAAAGCTGAAATGATATTTTTGCATTTAATAATAACTAACACCCTAAACTATGCCAATTACCAAAACAAAATGGGTAATAGACCCAGTGCACAGTGAGATAGCATTCAAAGTTAAGCATCTCATGATCTCAAATGTTCATGGATCTTTTAAAAAATTTGATGCATCGGTTTATACAAATGGAAATGATTTTAAAGATGCAGATATAGATTTTTGGATTGATCCTGCTTCAATAGATACTAACAATGAAGATCGGGATAAGCATTTAAGAAGCGCTGAATTTTTTGATGTTAAGAATTATGATAAGATCACATTTAGCGGTACGTTGGAAGATACAGAAAAGGATGCAGATTATGAGCTTTGGGGAGATCTCACAGTGCGTGGTAAAACTCATAGGATAAAATTAGATGTTGAGTTTGGCGGATTTATTAAGGATCCTTCGGGGAATGAAAAGGCAGGTTTTACAATTTCCGGAAATATAAATCGCAAAGATCTGGGGCTCACCTGGAATGCTATTGTTGCGGGAGGTGGCGTAATGGTAAGTGAAGAAGTAAAAATAATATGTGAAGTTGAATTACAAAAAGTAAACCAGGAAAATTTAAAAATACGATCAATGGTAAAAGAAACTGAAACTGAAACAGAATCCGCAGTACCTATATAATTAAAGAATATATACGATAAAAAACCAAAATATGAAAACCGAAAGAGCAATTAGTAATTCCACAGTTATACAAAAAACAGAGGTAGAAAATCCGCGCAGACTTTCTGAATACGAAAAAAAAATTGAAAATCACAGAGCAGCGGCGGCACATCTGGAAGCCGGAGCAATTCATCATCGCGAAGCGGCAAGGCATTATACCATAGGAGATTATGAAAAAGCTCATCAAAGCGCTTTTTATGCACAAGGGCATCACAATATGGCCGCTGATTATTTAAAAGAAGACGCTTATAGTTTATAATATATACAGTAAAAAAATGGAAAGAAATTTTTCATTAGAACATTGTATTGATGCTTGTCGTCGGTGTATTGATCAGTGCAATACGTGTATAAGTTTTTGTCATGGAAGGACGGAAATGGAAAAGTGTACCAGATTATGTGCAGCTTGTGTCCGGGTTTGTGAACGTTTTATAACTGCCTGTCAAAGCAGGTCGATTGAAGATGTTGATGAATCTGAAGAATGTGCGGAAGCATGTAATAATTGTGCAACGGAATGTGAAAAATATGATCATCCAATATTTGTAAGCTGTGCAGAGGTATGCAGGAACTGTGAAGAAGCTTGCAGAAGTATTATAGTAATTCATTAAACAATATAATAGTAAATGGAATGGTAATAAGAAAGAAATACGGAAGAAAGGCCTCCGAAAAAGTAGCGAAAGCAATGCATGAACTTAAGCGCGGTACCCTAAGGTCAGGACGTTCCGGAAAAAAAGTTACAAGTAAAAAACAAGCCATTGCTATTGGGCTTTCAGAAGCACGCAAAGAGGGTGGAAAAGTGCCTTCACAAAAATAAATTCCCTATCAGTATTTTATTCAACGCCGGCAGCTAACTTTTAGTAACCGGCTATTCAAAATTCCTTTTTGGCGAATAGTTGAATATAATCATATTAAAACCCGCTAAGTTTAATCGTCTAAATTTATGCCTTATGCCGATTAAGAATATCATATTATTAGTTACTATCATAGTGGCTGTTTTGTTCTCGAAATGTAAAACCTATGATAATGTTTACTCCACTTATGATGAAACAGTTGATTTCTCAAGATATAGGACTTATGCCTGGCTCGATACAAAAAGATCGGATACAACTCTTCATTACAATAATGATATTATAGCAAACAATGCTAAAAATTATATTGACCGAGAATTAACCAACAGAGGATATTATGTAAATCTGGATTCACCTGATATATTGGTAGAACTTGTTTTAATAAATGAAAAAAAACAAGAAACGGTAGCGGATCCATATAACTGTGATAATAATACCTACTATAATTATTCGTATAATCCCAATTACAATCTTAACCCCTATTATAGCGATCCCTACTATAATAATTACAATTATTATTATCAACAGCAATTTAACATGCCGTATAATTTAGCGGACTGTGATTACTCAATTTGTAGCCAGCAAACAATTGAATACATAAAAGGAACGATCACTATTAATCTGATCGATAGAAAATTGAACAGATTGGTGTGGACCGGATCAGCTGAAGGAGATATATATGATCCGCAATATTTACAGGGAGAAATACATCCTGCTATAAAAAGTATTTTGTTAAAATATCCCGTTCCACCGGAAAAGAAAGATTTAAAAAGCAGTTTGTAATTAACGCTTTGATACATGAGATATTTGTATAGTATACTGTTTACTTTGATTGCATTCGTTGCATTTGCCCAAGCACCAACAGGAATGTTTGAGTCAAGGGGAGCCCATGTGGTGATAACCGGCCAATTGAATAGTTCTACAATTGTGGCAGAAAGCAATAGTTTAATTGTTCTTTTAAACTGTGATAATTCTGAAGTTTTAATTAAGTTGGACCTTAATACGATCTATACCGGTGTTCATGAATTTGATAGATTATTAAGTGCAAGCCGGGGAGTAGCTTCTTTTAAAGGAAAAATGGACGTAGATTTTATTGAATCGGATTTTCTTTCTCCAATTCAATTTGAAACGGAAGGAAGTTTAACCTTAAATAATATTAGCAGGCCTGTAATAATAAAATCGGGTATCAATTATATAGGGGGCAATAATTCGGGAATATTATCAGGAACTTTCCCCATTTCATTATATGAATTTAATTTGATCCCTATGATGCCGCCACGCTTTTCTGATCAACTGATGGTTCAATTTTCGCAGGTGGTAATGAGAAGGGTTTGTGAATGATTCTAAAACAAAAATAAAAAATGAAAAAAATAATTAATTTCAGGCAGCTTGCTTTAAGTATTGTTTTTATAGTGTTTACGGCTTGTACCGCGTATTCGCAAAGCGCAGATTCTACACACAAAATGCAAAAAAAAGAAACTGTAATAAATAAGAGTAAAACATCGCGTCCTGCAGGTAATATTTTTTATACTTGTCCTACTCACCCAAAAGTAAGATCAGATAGGGCCGGAAATTGTCCGCAGTGTGGTATTACTTTAAATAGAAAAACTGAGAAAGTGCATTATGCTTGCCCGCAACATGCCGAGGTAAAACATGATGATAAAGGCCAATGCGAAAAATGCGGAATAGCATTGGAACAGAAAGAGTAGAATAAATTTTAGAAATAATTCTCGGTGTGTTATCTTTTTTTTAATTTCAAAAGAAATTTTAAAAATATGAAAGCACTTTCTACAATTCTGCTATTAACCTTATCAAATATCTTTATGACCTTTGCCTGGTATGGACACCTAAAGTTTAAGGAAATAAGCTGGTTTAATAAACTGGGGCTTCCTGCTATAATTTTTATCAGCTGGGGAATTGCTTTATTGGAGTATTCGTTTCAGGTACCTGCAAATAAAATTGGATATTCAGAAAATGGCGGGCCTTTTAATTTATGGCAGTTAAAGGTTATTCAGGAAGTAATTACACTTATAGTTTTTACCATATTTACTATTGTGTTTTTTAAAAATGAGATCTTTAGAATTAATCATCTAATAGGGTTTTGTTTCCTGATACTTGCAGTTTATTTTATATTTAAAGAGTAAATTAGAATAAATATCCGTATCGCTGGTGTAAAAACCGTTCGCCTCCTTTTCTCCGTTTATTTTTTTCAAATGGATTATAGCTAAAGCTGATCATGATCTCATGTGAGCCGCTGCTGTTATTTTTTAACCTGCCTATCAGCAAATCGTACGAGTAACTTACCTGAATATTTTCAAAAATAGTAACTCCAAGATGAATACCAATTGCGTCTTTTAAACGAATGGATATACCGGTAAATAACATTTCCCTATAATGAAGGCGTAGTGTATAATCAAGTGTAACAGGAGCCCCGGATACGTAATTAGCGTAGAGGGTACTTTCCCAGATATAATCAGGATTTTGTGAATAGTTATAACCCAATGTGAAGTTAAGGTGGGGGACATAAGGTACAAGCCCTTTTTTTGTTGTATCGGTTTTATAAAATTCCGCAGTGGATTGCATGAGATGTAATACACTTAATCCAACATGAAAACGATCGTTGTATAAATAAATACCTGCGTTTGCATCACCAACCCAGGTACTGCTGGCAATGTTTTGATCAATAGCGGGATCTTGTGTATTGTGTAATGTTATTTTATCTCCAAATAAAGTATACTTAGTAAAATTTCCTGCCGTACCAAAGGATAATTCACAATCAGGAAATTTCAAATGATAAGCATAACTTATTCCAAAGTTGGTTTGTTTGGCGGGGCCTACGTTATCTTGCATCATATAAATGCCTGCGCCCATTTTACCTTTTAAAAAGCGGCTGTGAAGACTTAAACCCGAGGTGCGCGGTGCATCATCATAGCCAACCCACTGCATACGGTAATTAAGCCGCGCATCAATTTCACGTTTGGTGCCGGTTATCGCCGGATTAAGCATATAAATATTGTTTTTGAACTGCGTATAATACGGTAATTGCTGAGCAAAACCCTCAGCCCCTAAAAGAAATAAAACAACTGCAAAAAGAAAGAGCGTTTTTTTTAACTTATAACTCATCCTCATCACTTTATAATTGTAACAGTACCATGGAATTTTCCTCCACCATCACCCAAATTAATATTGTAAAAGTAAGTGGCCGCAGGAAGTTCTTCTCCAAAAGCTTTACCATCCCAGGTATTTAAATAACCAGTTGTTTTGTACACGAGTTTACCATACCGGTTAAAGATTTCTAATTTATTATTGGGATAGCTGGAAATATTTCCTATATACCAGGTATCATTATTCCCATCATTGTTTGGAGTGAATGTGTTGTAAAACACCACATCAGTAGAAGGTTCTACAAATACCGTCACAGTATCATAACTCGGGCAGGTATTGGTTGGATCCGTTCCATACAGGTAATAAGTAGTGGTGGTCAAGGGTTCTGCATTAGGATTTGCGGTGTAAAAATAAGTGAGTGTATTTTTAGGATACCAGTCATAATAATAACCTCCGCTTGCATGCAATATAGCTCTTTCACCTGCTTTAATGGTTGTATCAGTTCCTGCACTTAATGGAGGAGGAGGAATGATAGTCACTGTAACAGCATCAGTTTTAGGGAAGGGGCATCCCGTCATGGTAGCTGTAAGTGTAAATACAGCGGTTTTTGTAACTGAGGCGGTAGGATTTGGCAGTGTAGTATCATTTAGTCCCGCCGAAGGCGCCCAGGAGTATATTATTCCCGCACCTCCATAATTGTTTAAACCTCCGATAAAAACAAAATCATTTACACACATAGTGGTATCCAATCCGGCATTTACATAAAAAAGATCATTCATAAATATGGTTATTACATCTGTTTGTATGGCACCTGAATCATCTCTAACGGTTACTGTATACGTGATGGGAGCTGTTGGAGAAACTGTGGGATTAGGCAATGTGTTGCTTGATAAACCTGCAGCAGGAGACCAGGAATAAGTATATGGCGCTTTTCCTCCCGAAGCAGTTGGGGAGCCTCCCAGGTTTATGTTTGCCCCGGGACAAATGGTTTGATCATTTCCGGCATTAACAGTAAACTGCCCCTTTGTTTCAGAAACAATAAAAAATAAAATGATGAAAGATAAAAGCCTTAAAAAAATCTTATTCATACCGGAATACTATTCAACAATCAATTTTTTTATTCCAATATTATTTTGTGATCTTATACTGATGAAATACATCCCGCTTTGCTGATCTTTTATTTCAAGAAGGATAGTATTATTTCCGGGACTTACGTTCCGGTTTTGCGAAATGATCTTCTTTCCTAATACATCAGTAAGTTCAATGGTGATGTTTTCCGGATTTTTTGAAATATAAGAAACCGTAAATAAATCTTTCCCGGGATTAGGATATATTTCAAAATTGCCAGTCGGCTCAATATTTTCTTTCACACTCACGATAGAATTCTCACTGAAATAAATATTATCTAAATACGCATTATCTCCCGCGGCTGATGGATCAGAATCATATGATTTGGATTGATAATTTTTAGTTTCAAAAGTCACTTCAAAAATAGTCCCCGCATAAGCATCCAGGTTAATAAAGTAAGGTTTGTAAGTATCCGCTTTTTTTGTAACAGGATTATAAGTATTTCCAACTTGTACACCATTTACAAGTAATCTTAAATTACTGCTGTAGGGGTAATTATATCCACGGCTATTACTGTATATAGTATTATACGTTTGTTTCATGTCAAACTTTAAATTTGCTGTAGTCCATAATCTTGCATCAACGCAAAAAGATATTTTGGCTGAAAACTCCGGGTTAACAGACCAGGTAGTCATATCATTCAGGCTTTTATAACTTTTCCGGTTATTAAACCAGTTGCCACCAGTCATCAGAAAACCATTAATACCATTTTTAACCGCGGCAACAGATATATAGGCTTGTGCCATACTGCCGGTAGCTACATAAAATGAGTCAACCACATTTGTTTTATCTTCAAAAGTGATCATCTTATGATCCATTAAATAAGGATTGTTGATTTTATATCCTTTTAAACTGTCATTTGTATTTAGAGTATCTTTTGAATAATTGGTCCAGGTATCAATAATATATATGTCAACTGAAGACAGATCAACTGTTTTATTGAATGTAAAATCAATGGTTTCATTTTGATAGAGGGGGGCACTTAAAACCAATGTGTCTGTTTCAATACTGCCTCCGTTTATACGATAAGCAACTTCGATAGAATCATTCGCTTTTAATGAATCACAACCATAAAATTTTAATTTTACCTGGAGCGCTTCATTGGCTGAAAGCTGGCAACCATTTTTAGGAGTATTGATTGCAGTTATACCTACATCAATATTCTGAGCCAGTTTATTATCCACTTTAATAGTAATACTATCATTAAAATTCAAAGTATCGGTATCTATTTCCAGCCAGGCTTTAATTGTATAGCTTCCGACAACTGAAAGATCGGCAGGTGTGGTAAATGTATAATTTATTGAATCGCCGGGTAATAATGCAGAAACTGTAATAATGGTGTCTCGAACAGGAGTTCCGTTATTTATTTTGTATGCAACAGGAATTGTATCACCTATTGCAAATGAGCTACAGCCATTGTAACGTAATTGCACCCCTACATTTTCTGTACTAGTTAATCCACAAGCTGTTGAAGGGCTTGTAAAATCGAGCATACTTAAATCGTCATCAGAAATAGGATCACCAACACCAACCGCATACCATGCATTAGCTGTTTGAAGCGCTTCGTTGGAACAAAAGCCATATATATCTTCAGCGGCCCAGATAGCGCCTTGCCTGGCATCATAATGGTTTGAAGTTTTTGTTAAATAAACAGTTAAATTTCTGTAGGCAATTTTAGCAGCAGCTTCCATGCCGATGCTTGTAACATTAAAAGCATTGCCTTTGTCATTTGTTCCCGATGCTCCTGTAGATAATAAATAAAACCAGAAATTCTGAACACCACTGTTGGTATGTACTCCACCCTCATCGGCACTTCCGTTATAATAATGAGTTCCTTTATAGGTATCAGGATCACTATATAGGTTTGGGTTTGACATGGAACGGAAAGGAGTTCCAATGCGTTCGGCTACCAGCCAGTTTGCATTGGCCGAATCCGCAAAAAATTCTACAGCAGTTCCAAAAATATCGCTGAATGATTCATTTAATGCCCCCGACTCATTAAGATAGATAAGTCCGGCAGATTTTGATGTGACTCCATGAGCAAGTTCATGTCCGCAAATATCCAATGGAGTTAATGGTGAATAGGAAGTATTGCCATCACCGTAAGTCATCCAGCTTCCATTCCAAAAGGCATTCACATAATTGTTGCTGAAATGAATATAGCTTACCAGCAAAGTTCCCTGGTTATCAAAACTGTTCCTGTTGTGTTTTTGCAAAAAATAATCATAGGTCATTTCTGCCCCAAAATGCGCATCGGTGGCAACTTCATCCTTAGCAGCATTTACATTGTTCCAGTAATTATCGGCATCTGTAAAATCAACAGCACTACCATATTTAGTTGCTTTTGCTACATTGTATGTTTCCACTCCGCTGCCCCTGGTATATTCCCGTAAACGAAACAGGGTAGGGGATACAGAATCTGTTATTATAGTCTGCGTTCCGGCATATTTAGTAACCGCTGTTCCCGGAACATCAGTTGTATGTATCAAATTCAAAGACCCAAACACATTTCCGTTTAAAGCATCAATATAAATAGATTGTCCGCTTACCGGTTCAGAAGCAAGTACATTTACTTTATAAGCAAGCCTGTATGCTCCATCTTCCTCCTTGTAATCTTTAGCAATCACCAGTTCCGCCTTAGGATAAAAAGTAGCATTGGGATCTTTGGTGATCCTTTTTTGCATCCGTTCAGCACCCATATCTTCCCATAAATAAAAGTCTGCATTTACATATTCAATAGCAGTTTCCACAGCGGTTTTTTCTGAAATGGCAGGTGTTGTATTTAAATTAAGATCATGGATAAGTTTGCCATTGGCGGATATTACAGCGCCATTTCTTTCATGAACAAGGTAGTCGGCATCGTCAATAGGAATTGATTTATACATTTGTTTAAAACGGTAATGTATCATTCCCAACTGGTCGGTTTCCTGCTTTAACAATTGCATCTGATCGTTTTCACCTAAGCCAAAAGCACTCTTGTTATCAGTGAACAGTGTTGATACCTGTAAATTATTGGTCTTAAATTTGAGCCAGTTGATATTGTCCTTAGCAATAGCTTTGGTTACATTCGTATTACTATTTTGTGCTGCTAGTTTTGTTCCGCAGTATAAAGCGAATGTCAAAACAAATAATTTGTAAAGTATTTTCATTCGGAGGTTTTTTTTAATAGATAGATAAATGTATGAATTTTATCCAAAAAAAGCTAGAATGATCGTATAAATTTATTTTAGAAATTGTTAAGAAGATCATTGTAAGCGTAGTGGAATGTGGTGATACACAGTAACATATACTATCGACATCCAATAATGGCATAACAATGATTATCTTTCATTTTTAAATAAATACTTTGGAAAAGCATATTTTAAGCAAATCAACTTTTTTACGGGGATTGCAATGCGCTAAATCGCTGTATCTGTATAAAAATTTCATACAGCTTCGTGATACACCTTCCGCTGAAAAAACGGCTATTTTCAGCAGAGGAAGTAATGTTGGAGTACTGGCGCAGGAGCTTTTCCCGGACGGAACAGATGCTACACCATTAAAACGTTCGGATAATACAGGGGCAGTTGAACGGACAAAAGAACTGATCGAAAGTGGGGTAGAAGTAATATATGAAGCGGCCTTTCAGCATGATCAGGTATTGGCAATATTGGATGTTTTAGTAAAACGAGATGGACTGTGGTATGCTTATGAAGTAAAAAGCTCTATTAAAATTTCACATACTTATTTACTGGATGCATCCCTGCAATATTGGGTGATCACAAATGCAGGGATACCGCTTGCGGATATTTCACTCATTACTGTCAATAGCCACTATGTAAAACAAGGAAAAATAAATGTGAACCAATTATTTTCCATTACCTCTGTAAAGCAAGATGTGTTGAACAATCAATCGCTGATAGAAGAAAAGATCAGCTTATCCAAACAAGTGGTTGTGAATGCACAAATGCCTGAAATAGCAATAGGGCAGCATTGTTTCAGTCCATATCATTGTGATTTTATGGGTATCTGCTGGAAAAATGTCCCTAAAGATTCCGTCTTTGAAATATCAAGCATTCCCAAAGCGGAACAGTTCAATTTGTACAATGCAGGGTATAGAACAGCGCTTGAAATTCCTGAACAAAATACATTGGATAAAAATGCGAACATCCATATACAATCAGTAAAAAATGATAAGGCTACTATTGATGGACCTGCAATTAAGAAGTTTCTGAATAAAATTTCTTACCCTTTGTTTTTTATGGATTTTGAAACGTTCATGCCTGCTATTCCTTTATACGATGGTACAAAAGCGTATCAGCATTTGCCTTTTCAATATTCATTGCATTGTAAAAAAGAAAAAGATGCTCCTCTGGAACATTTTTATTTTTTAGCAGAGCAAGGTATTGATCCCCGAAGAACATTTATAGAAAGTCTTTTAAAACATACAGAAAATGTTGGAACCATTTTAGCGTATGACGCTTTAATGGAACGAAATGTATTGAATGGATTAAAAAATGATTTCCCTGAATATACTACCGAAATTGACTTACGCTTAAAGCGGATCATCGATCTGGTGCAGCCTTTCCAGGCAAGGAATTATTATCATCCGGCCATGAAAAATTCTTTTTCCATTAAAAATTTATTGCCCGCACTGGTACCTGAACTAAGTTACAATGACCTGAAAATATCCAGCGGAAGCATAGCCATGATCGCTTTTGAAAAATTGGCAAGTGAAACAGATATGTTTAAAATTTTAGAGGTACGTGAACAGCTGTTAGAATATTGTAAACTTGATACCTTAGCAATGGTAAAGGTGTTTGAAGTGTTGGAGAAGGTTGGAATTGATCGTTAATGATTTGCGGCTTTGTATTTGGTTGAATGTCTTTTATCCATTTTCCAAAATATAACCCATTTATGTTAAGAACATATGAATACTTATCTATGAATTATATAACTTTTAAATGCAAAGTATAACAGCTGAATATAATTGAATGCGGAAATTTGAGGATTCATTATACACTGAATCCTATTTCATGAAGATCTTAGAAACGAAAGTAATGCGGGGGCCTAACTTTTGGTCGAATTATAGAAAAAAATTAATTGTATCAAAAGTAGACCTTGAAGACCTCGAAGAATGTCCTACCAACCTTGTAAATAATTTTAGCGAACGATTAGAAAAATTAATTCCTTCCTTGTATGAACATCGTTGTTCAGAAGGTAGAGAAGGCGGTTTTTTTGAAAGGGTTAAAGAAGGAACCTGGATGGGGCATGTAGCGGAGCATGTTGCACTTGAATTACAAACACTAGCCGGTATGTTTTGCGGATTTGGACGAACACGTTCAACCAATGTGAAAGGTGTTTATCATGTTGTATTTGCTTATCAGGTAGAAGAAGCCGGTATTTATGCGCTTGATGCAGCAATAGATATTGTCAGAAGTTTAATTAGTGATATACCTTATGATATTGAAAAAGATATCGCTGAACTGAAGAGGATTAATGAACGTGAACAATTAGGTCCCAGTACGCAATCTATTATTAATGAAGCCTGGAAAAGAAAGATCCCCTATACGCGTATTGATGACAGATCACTGATCATGTTAGGCTTGGGGAAAAATCAAAAAATAATGAGTTCTACGGAAGCATGCACTACCAGCAGCATAGGTGTAGACTTGGCTGCTGATAAAGAAGCTACAAAACAGATACTTTCAAAAGCATTTGTGCCTGTACCCGAAGGTATGGTCATCACAAAAGAAAGAAGCCTTGAAGAAGCGATAAATACTATTGGTTTCCCTTTGGCAATTAAACCGATCGATGGAAATCATGGAAGAGGAATAACCACTAAAATTACTACCAGAGAGCAAGCATTCAAAGCATTTCAGATCGCTAAAGGAATAGCAAACGAGGTAATTGTAGAACGATCCATTAAAGGATTCGACTATCGTTTTTTAGTTATCAATTATAAATTGGCTGCGGTTGCAAAACGAACGCCTGCTATGATCATAGGTGATGGGAATTCAACCATACAGCAGCTCATTGATGAAACCAACAGTGATCCGGCTCGCGGGGATGGCCATGAAAATATGCTGACAAAGATCAAAGTGGATGAGGTTACCACAAATATCCTTGCAGAAAAGGAATTAACGCTTGAATCAATATTGCCCATCGGTAAAATATTATTTTTAAAAGATACTGCTAATATAAGTACCGGCGGAACTTCCAGGGATGTAACTGATATTGTTCATCCACAGAATGTTTTTTTAGCAGAGCGCATAGCGCGGTTAATGAACCTGAATATTTGCGGAATTGATATAATGGCAGAAGATGTGAATGTTCCTCTCACAAAAGAAAAAGGTGCAGTGCTGGAAGTTAATGCAGGCCCAGGATTCCGCATGCATCTAGCTCCTGCAAAAGGCCTGGCGCGAAACGTTGCGGAAAATGTAATTGAAATGCTTTATCCCAATAATGCACCTTCACGGATCCCTATTGTAGCAGTGACCGGTACTAATGGAAAAACAACAACAACCCGGTTGATCGCCCACATGGCTGCAACTGCAGGTCATTCAGTAGGATATACCAATACGGATGGGATATATATAAATAATATGCAGGTGTGTCATGGAGATTGCAGCGGTCCTGCAAGTGCAACGGCTGTGCTCAGGGATCCGATCGTTGACTTTGCAGTGCTTGAATGTGCACGCGGTGGGATCCTTCGTTCAGGTTTAGGTTTTGACAATTGTGATATCAGTATTGTCACAAATGTTTCATCTGATCATCTCGGACTGGATGATATTGATACAATGGAAGATCTCGCAAAAGTAAAGGCAATTGTTCCCCACAGTACTTTTCCGGATGGGTATGCTATTTTAAATGCGGATGATGATCTGGTGTACAACATGATCGCAGAGCTGGATTGCAAGATCGCGCTGTTTAGTATGAATCCTGAAAACCCGCGTATCAAAACACATTGTGAAGTGGGCGGACTGGCAGCTATTGTTGAAAAAGAATACTTTACTATTTGCAAAGGAAATTGGAAAACAAGGATCGCCAAAGTAAAAGATGTGCCGCTTACTTTTTCGGGAAATGCAGGATTTATGATCCAGAATATTCTAGCTTCTTTATTAGCAGCGGTCATCAGCGATTTTGATGTTGAAAAAATAAAACAAGCATTGAAATCATTTATTCCATCGCCGCAAGTTACTCCGGGCCGAATGAATTTATTCAGATTTCCTGAATTTAACCTGATGGTTGATTATGCGCATAATGAAGGAAGTTTTATAGAAATGAAAAAATATCTGAAAAATGTTGAAGCATCAGTGAAGGTTGGAATTGTTGCCGGAGTTGGCGACAGGCGTGATGAAGATATACGAAACGTGGGTTATTATGCAGCACAGATGTTTGATGAGATCATTATCCGGCATGATGAAGATGGCAGAGGGAGAGAAAATGAACATTTTACTTCACTCATAACAGAAGGAATAATGAAAATGAAAGCGGATGCAAAAGTTACTGTGGTATCAAATGAGCTGGAAGCTATACAATATGCGATAGATCATGCGGAAAAAGACGCGTTTATTTTTGTATGCACGGAAAACGTGTATAAGGTAATTGACTATGTAGTGCAAGTGCATGAGAAAGCAATCACAGAACATGCAAACAAATTGAACGCTGAAAAAGTTGTCGTATGATACCCAAAGGGAAGATAGTGGTCATAGGTGGTAGTGAGGATAAGGGCGATGGAAATTCAGAGATGGGAGAAAAAAATGCAAGCTATGAGAAACTGGAAATCTTAAAAGCCATTCTTCCCCTAAAGAAAAAATCAACAAAAAAAATAGAAATAATAACTTCTGCATCTTTGGTTGGAGAGGAGATCAGAAGCGTGTATAGAAAAGCATTTGAAAAAATAGGGTTTAGTAATATTGGATTTATTGATATAAAAAACAGGCTGGAAGCAGATAAAGAAACGTATTATAAAAGAATAAAACATGCCAGTGCAGTTTTATTCAGCGGGGGGAATCAATTTCGGCTGGCTACAATTTTAGGTGGAACAAAAATCATTGACCTGATCAAAGAAAAATACACACACGATAAAGATTTTATTATTGCAGGAACCAGTGCCGGTGCTATGGCTATTCCAAAGATCATGATCAATGAAGGCCAACCTGAAGAAGCCTTACTTGATAGGAGCGTGAGAACATCATCCGGATTAGGGTTTCTTAAATACTGTATTGTGGATACACATTTTATCAGAAGAGGCAGGTTTGGAAGACTGGCACATGCCGTAATTATAAATCCAGGGCAGTTGGGTGTAGGGTTGGGAGAAGATACAGCACTCATCATAAAAAACGGATCAGAAGCAGAGTGTTATGGTTCAGGAACAGTGGTGATCATTGATGGTAAAAAAATTGAACAAACGAATATTTCAGATGTAAAAGAAGGAGATCCGGTTTTTGTTGAAAATTTGGAGGTCCATTTGTTAGTGAAAGGTTGTCGTTTTTCTCTTAAAACCCGTAAGCTGGCAGTTCCTGCGATCAGTCCGATCAAAAGAAATGGGAAAAATAAAAAATCAAAATGAAAAATAATATAACAAGCAAAGTAAGCGACGCAATTAGTACACCTGTCTCAAAAGTATGGGATGCGCTAACAAAACCGGAATTAATAAAATTGTATTTTTTTGGAACAGAAGCTGTTTCGGATTGGAAAAAAGGAAGCCCCATTATTTTTAAAGGAGAGTGGGAGGGAAAATCCTATCAGGACAAAGGAACTATAATGGATATTGAACCCAATAAATTATTCAGATATAATTACTGGAGCTCCTTGTCCGGCATAGAAGATATATCGGAAAATTATGTGACCATTACTTATGAGTTGGAAGAAAACGGTGACAATACCATTCTTACCATAACACAGGAAAATATTCCTGATGAAAAAATGAAAGAACATTTAGAACAAAATTGGAATAAGGTTCTCAATGATCTAAAAGAATTACTTGAAAAAGGTCTTGTAACTTATGTTTAAAAGCCCTACTCCAAAGTGAGTATTTTTATATAATAAAGCATTCGTTCTCTTTTGTAAAAGCCCTCATGTTGTACATTTGCTTTCCAAATCAAAATCGTAACAACATGAAAAAATTTTTACACACATTTACCTTTTGTTTTTTATTTACTCTAGTCCAGGCACAACCAACATTATTAAGCACTGAAATGTTGCCTTATGGCTCTGTAATGACAAATAAAGGCATTGCCAATTTAACCGTAATTGATACTACAATACAAGGAGCAGGTGCGGTCTGGAATTTTAGTGCATTAACGGCAAATGCAAACCCCGATTTTGTAGTAAACATTGTTAACCCTTCAACTACCCCTTATGCAGCCAGCTTTCCGGGCTCTAATTATGGGTATAGAGAGGTAACGGGCGCTACCACTAATTACCGGTATTTTAGTCTTACCGGCACTAAAATGGAACGGGTAGGATCGTATGTATCAAATGTGAATCTTTATAATGATCCGCAAGTAGAGTATGTATTTCCATTAACATTAGGAACAGTAAATAATGATACTTGGGACAATACTAATTCTTCCTCGGGAGGAACTTATGACCTTAAATGTATTGGTTCGGGAACACTCACCACACCGGGAGGAACATTTAATGCACTGATGGTAAGAGTTCATGCAGTTGAAAGTTTCCTTGATTTCTATGTTTATTTCTGGTATAGTTCTGATAATGGAGCAATATTATTGACATATGTAGTGGGCGATGGTTTTTTTATTCCGGAA
>JBQTHQ010000003.1:0-22702 GCA_052389695.1 Bacteroidota bacterium
AGGCCACACAAGATATAGGTCATCACTATTAGAAGCATTATAAGTCACCGGCGGTGTAACTTTCAGGGGAATTTCATATTAATAATAGTTGTCGGTATAATCTGTTCCTAAGCGGATAAATACACTCAGGTCATTATGATTCAATACTTCAGCTTTATTTGCTGGGCCTTCTGCATGCACATACATTTTTAATTTTTTGTATGAACGTACATCCAGATCAGTATTTTTAAATGCCGCGCGTGATTTACCATCTTCTAAATTACAAACAGTAAGTGATAATGATTGTTCGTTTAATCTCACTAAATTGGCTGATGCTACATTTGTTTCACGATCGATACCCGGAGGCAATACATAATTTACAGGTTGTTTACTTCCGTTTTCTTCAATATTCACCGCAGCAACATCAAACTGTGTGGAAGGATCGTCGTCCAAAATATATAAACTGGGTTGTAAAAGATCAAAACCATACTTACGCCATTCCCCTCTCACCAGCTCCAATCGTGCAAAACGCAAAACAATAGGTTTATCTACATTTTTCATAAACATCCGTATGAAACGTATGGATTGAAAATTTTCAATCGGGCCGAATCGTTCTTTTTGGTCGGTTCTAATTGGAATTTTGAACTGATACCAGGTGATGGGTTTTGAAGTCCCGTCTTTAATACTTTGACCGCTTGTAGTGAACACATCTGTAATATAATTTGTACCAATACACGTAGGACAAACGTCTGTTGGTTTCAAACTGATATGGTATTGAAAATAACTCTCCACCGTACTTAAGTTATTATCACGGTTAATATCTTCCACGTTGGGGATAGTGGTTGCGGATGTGTTATAGGATTCTACTTGTCCCGAAATAGCAGAATTGCCTTCTACTCCATTGAATTTTTTATATCGTTGCAGTGTTTTTAATCCCTGGTTATCATAATCGCTCCCTCTGAAAAAATGGTAATTATCACCGGATGGATCCAGTACAACAGAATTGTATGCCGCCTGACCGGCATTTATTTTAACACTGTTCAAATAATCATTATAAAAACTTTGTTCCATAGCAGTACTTAATCCATCCAATCCAAGATCCTGTGAAGATCTGTCACTTTCATCACTATTAAAAGCATTTACCAATGGTTGTACGCTTGGTACAATTCCCCAAACGGTAGTATCAGTCGGAACATTTTGCCCATTGTTTTGTGCTTGTGTACTGGGCGCAGGTAAACCATTTTCAGCACTTCTATAGGAATCCTTTAAAACATCTTCGGAAATATTTCCCAGATTAAAATACAGCTCACCTGTAGTATTTTGTGTAGCTGAAGGATTATCTGAATTAAAAGGATCCATCATCCAGAATTGAATATATTCAATATTTGCAGCCTCAAAATCATTGGTTTGAATAGCGCGCATAATACCTCCCCAGCGTGATTCAGGGCTTTTAAGGCTGCCATCTGTTTCCAGTCCCGCGGAGATACCAGGAAAAGCTTTTGAATCAAAGTTATATTGTCCTCTTTCAGTTGGATAATAAGCCAAATCAAATGTCGCGATATTTGTAACTTGTCCATTTGGAAGTTGTCTGTTAGGAAACACTTCGCTTTCAGGAACCTCACGCACAAAATGGTTTGACATATCTGTAGCAGAAATACCACTGGGGGTTAAGCCACCGGTTGGCCGTAAAAAAAGCGGATCAATGGTATACCATGCTAATTTTGCACGGTTAAAACCAGGCAGCAAGCTATCTCTTCCACCTTCCGGAAATAATCCACCGGGGAAATCTTGTCCTTGCGGAGTACTTGCAAGGCTCCATGCTCCCGAAGAGCGTAAATCGATGGTTGACTGACTTCCTTCAAAATCATCAATGTATGAATTTCCGCTTTTCCCAATAGCTTTGCTATGGCCGGGAACAAGGTATGCAAATTCTGCAGCGGCAGTAATACTGCTCATTTCTTTGGTTTCAATCAAAGGAATTTTATCAACCAGCCGGGTTAAAAAAGGGGCTTCCGTCCTGTAATTACCATCTAAGCCCCAAATAGTATTGGATATTGGCTCATCACCGATGTTTACTTTTCTGGTAACAGGACGTTCTGTAAGGTTCATAATAGTGGCACCGATATTAAAATCTTTATTGATCCTGAAATCAAGATGTGTGGCTAACAGCGTTTTTGCCTGAATAGCAAAAAGGGCATTACTTTCAAGGGATATTTTTATTGGTGTACCGGAATTTAAAATTCCTTCATTAATAATTTTCACACGTCCTAACGTATAATCAACTGTGTAATCAACATTTTCGGTAAGCTGAACACCGCCAGCTGTAACTGTTACAGAACCCTGAGGAACATTGGGCGCGTTCAATGAAATTTCCGAACTGGAAGAACTCTGGTACTGTCCTCTTAATTTAAAGCGGTTCAAATTTGGGAACTGTGTTACTGCCAGATTTTTAGTGGAATCATATAGTTGATCAAACGCATAGGAGTTTGCCAGGAGAGGATTGTTTTTAAATTTAGATCGTAAATGTGAACCAAAAGGTTCTATAACGGGAAATATCACTCGCCCGTTATTTGCATTAATGGTTACTCCATCAATAAAATCAAATACTCCATCAGGGGTTTTATCGTTTTGGAGATTCAGCCTGTCTAAACTCAACACCTGGATAAGTGGCCTGGATGTGATCAAAGATTCATCTAAAACAGGTAAATAGTTAATATCGGTACCGGTTACAGCGTTGGTATAAAATACATCCAGTTTAAAATCCTTAGGATTGATCTGGTAGGAACCAATGGAATAAATATTTTTCATCATCAGATCCCACATTGGTTGTCTGGTATTGGCAATAGTACTTTTCAGCATTTTCAGGAACAATGCATTTGGAGAAGAAATACCTCCATCAGAAAATTCACCCACGTTGTACACTTGGCCATTAACTGTATACTGATAAGCAACAGCAAGGACCTGGTCGGGGTTCAATTGCTGATTCAAAGAAATAAATCCGAGCCGGGCATTTAAAGTATATTCGGAAGGTTGGAGCTTACGTGCATTCAGTAATTCGTAGTTAATACCTTGTTTAAGAACATCATTAGACGAGGTTTTTATTTTTGTAACCGCTGTGCTAATTGTT
Source organism: Bacteroidota bacterium (assembly GCA_052389695.1). Lineage (GTDB taxonomy): Bacteria > Bacteroidota > Bacteroidia > 2-12-FULL-35-15 > 2-12-FULL-35-15 > 2-12-FULL-35-15. Next base: position 3,107 of record JBQTHQ010000003.1, read on the forward strand.
CTTACAGCAGGATCGTTCATTTGTGAATATAAATTATTCTGATCATTATATGGAACAACTGTTGCAGGATCATGAAAATTGATAAATCCTTGCTGATCAGCAGGAATATGATTATTTATAGGATCTTCCGCTAATTCCGAAAAAGCGATAGCATGACGAATGTCATTAGTTCCAGCGTTGTTATTGGTTACCCAAACTTCAATGCGATTTATGTTTATACCTGAATTAACAAATGGTAAACCTTCTAAAGCAAAATCAAACTGGTCACGAAAATATTGCGCGAGAAAAAAATGTTTGTTGGCTTCATAGGCATCCCCTGCTACTTCAAACCTGCTTACCTGTGCGCCACCGGTAACATTTACTTCAGATTTTTTACCCTTTTGTTGTGATAATAAACTGGTAACGGTTAAACGCCCAAACTGTAATTGTGTTTTGATCCCGAATAAAGTCTGGCTACCGGTAATCAAGGATCCGTTAAGCGGTAAGCTTACGTTACCAGCCTCTATCTTTTTAATGATCTCATCTTCATAACCGGTATATTCCAATTTCATTTGATTTTCGAAATCAAATGTAGCTTCGGTATTATAGCTGGTTGTTAGTTTTAACTTATCACCTATCTTCCCAACTACATTCAGCTGGATCTTTTCATTAAAATCAAAAGTGCTTATTTTACGTTGCCTAACCGGCAATGCAGGATTTTCGGTTTTTGTTCCGTTGTATGCAAATATTAGTTCAGCAGAACCATTGGGACGAATATCCACTGTGTTACCGCCGAATATCCTGTCGAAAATTTCGCCACCTACCTGAAGTTTGGGGATCACGGTACTGCTTTGGTTATTTTGTGTTTCAGCATCTGAACGTGCATCCCAATAATCTTTCACCTGTTTTCGAAACATATATCGCTGATACTCTTCGCCATCCATATATGTTGGCGGGCGATAATTCATCCCGCCCATTTTTTGGTTGATAATATAATTTCCGCTAGTGGGATCATATTGCACATCAGTAGTGACATTGGATGGATTATTTAATCTTAATCCCCCTGAATTGGGATAATTTAAAGGATCTCCGGTTGACTGGTCGTTAAAATTATAAGGTAAAATTAAAGGAGAGTCTTCGTCTTCGGGGGTATCAAGAGCAACTAAAAGTTCCTCATTTTTAATGGCAGTATGTTCAAAAGGGCTTATTTTGGCATCCGAACCTACAACAACGGATAATAAAGCGGCTGAAACTCCTCCTACAACTATGTATTTTATAAGCGATCTTGCCAAGAGTAGTCAATACTAATTATTAAAGATTTTTAAGTGCTGATTTGATCAACTGCTCTACTGTTTGGCCTGTTCCTTCGGTCCTGATAATTTTATCCAGTGCTTTATCAGCCATAAGCTTATTAAAGCCTAACATCACAAGGGCTGATAACGCTTCTTCTTTTAAAGTATTGTTTGAAGGCACTAAAAATTCGGATGAGCCTATATCTGATTTACCCATTTTATTTTTCAGATCCACAATAATACGTTGCGCTGTTTTTTCACCGATCCCTTTTACACTTTTGATCAGCGCCACATTGCCTGTAACAATTGCCTGTTGTATTTCAGCCGCACTTAATGAGGATAGCATTAATAGTGCACTTGTCCCACCCACGCCGGATACGGATACTAATTGCCTGAACAGATTACGTTCAGCAATATCAGCAAAGCCAAAAAAGCGTGGCATATCATCTCTTACATACAATTGCTCTGTAAATAATTTACATTTTTCATTATCACCTATCTTTGAAAAGGTATTCAATGAAATCTGCATTATATAACCTACGCCTGCCGCATCAATTACAGCATACGTAGGAGTTTTTTCAACCAGTTTTCCTTCAATGTGATGGATCATACTTGTAATTTTAAAGACGAAGTTTTTAAAAAAGGTTGCTTATCTTTTTGCTTGTGCATCCACCACAGCAATGGTGATCATATTTACAATTTCACGTACAGAACTTCCCAATTGTAAAATATGTACGGGTTTTTTCATGCCTATTAAAACAGGCCCAATGGCTTCTGCTCCGGCAAGCTCCTGGATTAGTTTATACGCAATATTACCTGATGCAAGATTGGGGAAGATGAGGGTATTTACTTTTTTGTCTACCAGGTCAGAGAATGGAAATTGCTCTTTAAGCAATTCATTGTTCAATGAAAAATTTGCCTGCACTTCTCCATCTACGATCATCCCTGGATAATTTTTATGTAATATCTCAGTTGCATCACGCATTTTATTAGGCACTTCACCTTCTGATGAACCGAAGTTGGAATAGGACAATAATGCGATGCGGGGTGTGATATTAAATTGTTTTACGCTGTTGGCTGTAAGCAGTGTAATATCGGCAATGTCCTGAGCAGAAGGATTCACATTCATAGTGCAATCTGCAAAAAAGAAAGGGCCCTGTTTGGTATTGATGATGTACATACCTGCTACACGGCTGACCCCTTCCTGTACCCCGATAATTTGTAATGCCGGTCGGATAGGATCACCGTATTTACGGGTAAGGCCTGATATCATTGCGTCTGCAGCACCGGTTTCCACCATCATGGCACCAAAATGATTGCGTTCACGCATCACTTTCCGTGCTTCATACAAAGTAAATCCTCTTCTCTGGCGTTTTTTGAAAAAGATATCTCCGAATGACATTCTTCTTTCATCTTCGCTGCTGCTGCGTGGATCAATGATCGGGATATCTCCCAGATCCAGATTATTATCTGCGATCAGCTTTCTGATCTTTGTTTCATCGCCCAGCAGTATTGGTTTGGCAATGCCTTCATCTGCTACCTGCTGCGCTGCTTTTAAAATTTTATACGTATCTGCTTCAGCAAAAACAACGCGTTTAGGATTTTGTTTTGCTTTATTGGTAATGTTCCTTATCAGTTTATTATCCAAGCCTAAACGATTGATAAGCTCTTGTTCATATGCTGCCCAGTTGGTTATTTTATGTTGCGCCACCCCCGATTCAATAGCAGCTTTAGCAACAGCAGGTGCAACAGTGTATATCAAGCGAGGGTCAATTGGTTTAGGAATAATATAACCTGGCCCGAAGGTGATATTTTTAGAATCGTATGCAGCATTCACTGCTTCCGGCACCGGTTCCTTTGCAAGCTGTGCAATGGCATATACTGCAGCCAGCTTCATTGCTTCATTAATTTGTGTTGCACGTACATCCAATGCTCCGCGAAAAATAAACGGAAAACCCAGCACATTGTTCACCTGGTTAGGATGATCACTGCGGCCGGTAGCCATAACAATATCAGGGCGAGCAGCCATTGCATCGGCATAGGGGATTTCAGGATCAGGGTTTGCCAATGCAAATACGATGGGGCGTTTAGCCATGGACTGGATCATTTTCTGATCCACCACATTCCCTTTTGAAAGCCCGACAAATACGTCAGCGTCCTTCATTGCCTCCTCCAGCGTTTTTGCTTTATTACTTGTGGTTGCAAAGAATTTTTTCTGTTCATCCAGGTCATCACGATCCACTCTCAATACGCCTTTGCTATCCAGCATTAAAATATTTTCTTTGAGTGCACCCACTGCAATGTAAAGTTTGGCGCATGATATAGCGGATGCACCTGCTCCATTGACTACAATTTTTACTTTATCAATTTTTTTCTTTGCTACCTCGCATGCATTCAATAAAGCTGCTGCAGATATGATGGCTGTACCATGCTGGTCGTCATGCATTAAGGGAATATTCAATTCTTCTTTTAGCCTGCGCTCGATCTCAAAACATTCAGGAGCTTTAATATCTTCCAGATTAATACCTCCAAAAGTTGGGGATATCGCTTTAACGGTATTTACAAACAGATCAATATCGCTTGCATCTACTTCAATATCAAATACATCTATGTCAGCAAAGATCTTAAACAATAATCCTTTACCTTCCATTACGGGTTTTGATGCCAATGCTCCGATATTTCCCAATCCTAAAACAGCCGTACCATTTGATATTACTGCCACCAGGTTACCTTTGGCTGTGTATTTATAAGCATCTTCCGGATTTTTTTCTATCTCCAAACAAGGTTCTGCAACCCCCGGCGAATATGCCAAAGACAAGTCCCGTTGTGAACTATGGGGTTTTGTTGGGATTACTTCAATTTTACCAGGTTTACCTTGCGAGTGGTAGTCTAATGCATCCTGCTTTCTGAATTTTTCCATCGGTCAATTTTTTTAGTGAGCCTACCTGCGTCAAGACTTCGGCAGGCAAGGTTGCGAATATAACAATTTTATCAACAAAATGAGGGGAAATATTGAGAGTAGGATGACGAATTGAACCGCTGAGAGCAGAGAGAAAAAAGTTGGAGAACTACAGAGAAAAAAGCAGAAAAAATATTTACATTTTGTTCTGTAAAATTTCAACGACCGCCGGGTTGAAAAAAAAATCTGATTATGTCTTTTGCTTTTTCTTTTTAGCAGCCGGAAATAAGATATTATTCAGGATCAGGCGGTAGCCCGGAGAATTAGGATGCAGATTTAGATCAGTTGGAGGATCTTCTACACGATGCTCATAATCTTCAGGATCATGCCCACTGTAAAAAGTGTAGGTTCCTTTTCCATACTCACCGTGAATGTAACGTGCTTCATTGGCGGCTTTATTTTCTCCTAATATCAATACACTTGGTTTAATGAATGATTTATCAAAGCCAACGGTTTGTCCCCAAAAACCTTTGAGTACCTGTTCATGATTTTGACAAAGCATGGTGGGTACTACATCCCATTTTGCTGAAAATTCAAAGAGTGTGAACAGATCATTTGTTCTTGTTATGCCATATTTTTGCTTGCGTGTTCTATAAGTGTCAATATTTGATTTCGCATATTCACCGGGATTCGTTTCAAGTGTATAATTAGTAAATGCAAACGTTTTAGAATAATCTAATTTTTGATTGTAGCCCGGAGTGGTACCATCACCGTCGAACATATTCTCGCATATATCCAGTCCTTCGGCAGAAAGAGCAATATCATAGCTATCAGGAGCAGAGCACATGGCAAATAAGAAGCCGCCGCCGGTAGTAAAATCGCGGATTTTCTTTGCAACCGCGAGTTTCATTTGTGATACCTTTTCATAGCCTAATGCTTGCGCACTTGCCTCAAGTACCCGTTCCTGTTCCTGATACCAGGGGGCATTCCGGTACATTGCCCAAAAACGGCCGTATTGTCCCGTAAAATCTTCGTGATGAAGGTGAAGCCAATCATAAGTAGCTAGTTTTTCTTTTAATATTTCTTCATCATAAACAACATCATATGGAATTTCGGCATACGTTAGAACCAGTGTTACCGCATCGTCCCAGGGTTGTTTAGTTTTAGGAGAATATACCGCAACCTTAGGCGCTTTTTCCAGTTTCACATTTTCCATATTTACTTCCGGATTGGAAATTTCAGTAAGTATGGCTGTTGATCTTGAATCAGCAATTACTTCAAATGTAACTCCACGAATATTGCATTCACTTTCAATTTCTTTTGCGTCTTTTATCATAAAACTTCCACCCCGGTAATTCAAAAGCCAATGAACTTCCACATCGTGCTTGAGTACCCAATAAGCTATTCCATAAGCTTTCAAGTGATTTTTTTGTTCATTATCCATGGGGATAAGAATGTAAGCCGCTTGTGAGAGAGTGGTAATGAGTGTAAAAAGAAAAAGGATAGTTAAACGTTTCATAGTATGGATCAAAGCTACAAATTTTATACCTAATTATTTATTCCTCGTTATTGCAAGGAACGAAGCAACTTAGAAACGAGATTTATTTAGGATGAGATCGCTTGGTCACGCTAAAGCGTGACTCGCAATTGTAAAGGTTACTAACTAAAACGGATGATTATCTTCTTCGATATCCCATTTAGTGGATTGTTTGATCACAGAAGAAGAACCAAAATCCTGGGATGGTTTCATGCCTGCATCCACAGAGCCATAATCAGTATTTTGATCCAAAGTATCCAGATCAGCAAACTTGGTGAATTGTCCTATATAGCGTGTTTTCGCGGAATTTATCGGACCGTTACGATGTTTAGCAATGATCAGTTCGGCTACACCGGCTGTTGACATCCCTGTTTCATCTTCGGTGATATTATAATATTCCGGACGATGAATGAACATTACCAGATCGGCATCCTGTTCAATGGCACCTGATTCACGTAAATCGGAAAGTTGCGGACGTTTATCCCCTCCACGCGTTTCCACCGCACGGCTTAGCTGTGAAAGAGCGATCACAGGCACTTCCAGCTCTTTCGCCAATCCTTTTAATGAACGTGATATGGTTGCGATCTCCTGTTCACGATTGCCCCTTCCTTCGCCACCGGCAGTCATCAGTTGTAAATAATCGACAACGATCATTTCAATGCCATGTTGTTCTTTTAATCTTCTTGCTTTGGCGCGTAATTCAAAAACGGATAATCCGGGAGTATCATCAATGTATAAAGGCGCTTCAGCTAATTTTTTTATTTTATCATTCAGTTGCTGGAATTCATATTCTTCTAAATTTCCCTTTTTTAATTTTTCGGAAGGAAGTTCGGACTCACTGGAGATCAAACGTGTTACCAATTGTAATGATGACATCTCCAAAGAAAATATCGCGACCGGTTTCTTGAATTCAACTGCGGCATTGCGTGCCATGCTTAACACCAATGCGGTTTTACCCATGGCAGGGCGGGCAGCAATAATTACAAGATCAGATTTTTGCCAACCGGAAGTTAAACGGTCCAGCGCTGTGATGCCTGATGGAACACCGGACAAACCATCTTTTTTATTTTTAGAAATTTCAATTTGCTCGATCGCTTTTTTAATGAGCGTACTCATTTTATCGTAGTTCTTTTTAATATTTCCTTCTACGATGGAAAACAAATTTTTCTCAGCAGTATCCAACAAATCAAATACATCCGAACTATCTTCATAAGCATCCGTAATTGTTTTGGTAGAAATACGGATCAATTCGCGCTGAATGAATTTTTGAGCTATAATGCGTGCGTGGAATTCGGCATTGGCAGCGGATGCTACACGATTGGTAAGCTGAGTGATATAATAAGCTCCGCCAATTATATCCAGCTCTCCTGTTTTTTTTAATTCCTGGGTAACAGTTAAAATATCAACCGGTTCGGAACGGGTGAATAACTGCTGAATAGCGGAAAAAATACGTGTATGTGCATCTTTGTAAAAACTTTGTGGCCGAAGAATATCAATTACGTTGGTCAATGCATCTTTTTCAAGCATAAGTGCTCCCAACACAGCTTCCTCCAACTCGACAGCCTGTGGCTGCATTTTTCCCATATCCAGGATCTGCTGGTTAGCGGTGGGCTTTGTTACCCGTCTGCGGGCATTTATATCGGTTTTTGTTGTAAAATCTGTCATGGGGCAAAATTACCAAAAAGGAGAAAAATACTTTTTAAACTTAATAACATATCGTACACAGGTAATCAACATACCAACGAAAAACATCCCGAAGCCTCGGGATACGAATATACGAATAAGAGAAGGTCATTCCAAGCATATTGTATTCTTTTAAAATAAAATTTATTAACTTTATTGGATGATAAAAAATAAGGCCGTCCTATTCTTTTTTTTATTCTCCATATTATACCTGTTTTCCTGTAAAAAAGATACGGATGATTTTGGTCCTGTTGTGACGATAAGCTCACCCTCTGAAAACCAGTTTTTTAATGTGAATGATGTTATCCGGGTAAAAGCTTCTGTTAGTGATGAAACAAAAATTACGAACTTGTCCATTCGGTTAGTGGATGCCAATAGGAATACAGCCCATATATCAATAGGTGCGCCAGTATCATCTCCTTCAGCGACAATCAATGCATACTATCCACTTGACAATATTCATTTGGAAAGTGGTATCTATTACATATTGATCACTGCTTCTGATGGTAAAAATGATTCTCATACTTATCGGAAAATATATATTGAAGGTATTCCAAGGGTAGTAAAAAAAGTATTTGTAGCCAGCTCTAACAGTACTTCACAAACTAATTTTTCCTATATCGATAGCGCGTTCACTTCCCTTACTTCTTATAAAAATTTTTCAGGTGATTATATTGGCTCTTCCGTAAGCGGATATTATCAACAGGTTTATATGTGTGGAAATTACACGGGAAGTTTTACCGGAATTAAATTATCAGATAACACATTAAGATTTAATATTTCTCCTATTGTTTCTTCTTCGCCTTATTTTACAGGTCTTTATAATACGGATAAGGAGAACTATGTTGCCCAGTATGATGGACTTATAAGAGGTTATGGTTTTGAGGGAAATATTATTTTTAATGCGAATGCGACAGACACCTATTATACAAAACACATGTGTTTTAATAATAAGTACATGATCGCGGAAGAAAAAAATAAAACTTCGGCTCTCAGAAATTTAATTACTTATTATCCTACAGGTGCCGGCCAACAGACCTGCTCCTTAAACCAGGATGTGGTAGCTTTTTGTGAGAAAGACAATGATGAGGTGTTTGTATTTGGGAACAGTTCAGGACAAGGAGTGATCCAATTATTTGATCGTTCAAATAATAATTTATGGAATCCTTATCCTTCTTCTTTAAATCCGGGCACTATATTAAGTGCCGTAAAAATAGACAATGACACTTATTTGATAGGCCATTCTAACGGAACTATTTATAAATACACCTATCAGAATCCGAGTGTAACTGCTTATTTAACAGGGTATACAGCTATTCAATTAAAATATGATCTTGCAGATAACCAAATATATATTGCAGAAGCGAATCGTATCAGCATTCTTGATTATCCTTCTACTACACTTATCAATTCCCTTAATTCCACTGAAACTGTTTTAGATATACATTTGTTGTATAACCGATGAAATACAAACGTCTTACTACAGAAGAATTACAAGCTTTGGAAAAAGAGTTCATTCTCTTTTTATCGTCAGCACAGATCACTGCGCAGGATTGGGAGAAGATGAAAAAAAACGAGATCAATAAAGCAAATGAGTTGATCGATGTGTTCAGTGATGCAGTGTACGATAAAGTATTGAGCAAAATTAAATTCCTGGAATATCGTGATGAAAAAACGCTGAATATTTTTAATTGTACCGAGGATAAAATTGTTTTAGTTGGTTTGCGTGTAAAAGAAAACAGTGCCCTAAATCTCACCGCTCCTGATGTATTTAGTCAATGGAATGAAAGCAAAATAAGCGAGGTAAATGTGATCAGAACAGAAAAAAATTATAGTAAAAATCGTGAAGCGGAAGTTTTTGATTTATTGCAAAGCGGCTGTTTGATAACGGATAATCGACTATTCAACTTTGTTGGGTAAAATGATATAGCTATAAAGCAGGTAACACCTTCCCTTTTGCTTCACCAAAACCTATGCGCACTCCATTTTTTTCACAATAACCACGTATAATTACCGTATCATTGTCATTGATGAATTTACGTTCGCTGCCATCTTTCATTTTTAATGGTTTTGTTCCACGCCAGCTTAGCTCCAGCATTGAGCCATAAGAATCAGGAGCAGGTCCGCTGATTGTTCCGGAAACCATCAAATCACCCACATTCACATTACATCCGTTCACAGTATGATGTGCCAGTTGTTGTTCCATTGTCCAGTACATGAATTTATAATTGGAATGTGAAACTAATGTTTCTTCACTTTTCTCTGGTTGGATCAATACATCGAGCTTGATATCAATATTTTTATCGCCCTTGTATTCAAGATACGACAATACTTTTGGTTCTTGTTTGTAACCTGGTGTTCGGAATGGTTCTAAAGCATCCAATGTTACTACCCAGGGTGAAATTGTGGAAGCAAAATTTTTGGCAAGGAAGGGTCCTAGTGGAACATATTCCCAGGTTTGAATATCACGCGCACTCCAATCATTAAATAGTGTTAATCCAAAAATATGATCATCTGCATCAGCTGTTGAAATACTTTCTCCTAATTGTGTTTGCTTGCCTACTATAAAAGCTACTTCCAATTCAAAGTCCAATAATTTGGTCGGACCAAAAACAGGCGGCTCAGATTCGACAGGTTTGGTTTGTCCTTTAGGACGATGAAAATCAGTTCCGGAAATTACAATGGAGGATGCGCGTCCGTGATAACCAACGGGCAGATGTTTCCAATTAGGTAATAATGCATTTGCAGGATCACGAAACATCATTCCTACATTGGTTGCATGATCAATACTGGAATAAAAATCAGTATAATCTCCCACTCTCACGGGCATCAGCATTTGCACATGCTGCATATAATGCAACACTTTTGATCGTGCTTCTTTATTATCACGCAAGTCGGGAGTAGTTGCATTTAATAAATGAGAAACACGGTCACGTAAAGCACGGGTGGTTTGTTTACCCAATGCAATAAAATCATTCAAATATTGGTTAGTAAAGATGGCATTGTCAATTTTTAAGCTATCTAAAAAACCGAGTTTGTTTAATATGGCAAGGTCCAGCACCTGTTCACCAATGGCAATACCTATACGCGGACTGGAACTTTGTGTTTTAAAAATTCCGAAAGGTAAATTTTGTATGGGGAAATCACTATTTGCGGGAATATTTATCCAGGATTTAAGTGATGGGTCGTTGGCTTTTATCATTTGACAAAAATAGAAAAAAATTTAACCGCAGAGTTCGCAGAGAAATACGCAGAGTTCGTGGAGAAAGCTTAGTGAACCTTAGTGGTCTTAGTGCCTTAGTGGTAAAACTGTATCTTTTGGTTACTTTTACGTTATAAGAAATAAATAAGAAGAATGAAAGAACGATTAATAATATATTTTTTATTGATCAATATCGTAAGTTTTGCCCAAACAAATGAGAAATGGGGGACTATAAAAGTTAATAAAATAGAAAAGAACAGTATAATTATCACGAAATATAATCTTGGAAGAGTTTCACCACACACTGATTTTAATTGTAGAGCTGCTGAATTTCCAGGAGGATCAATTGCCATGAGAAATTTCATTCTTAACAACATCCAATACCCCATAATTGGTAAAGCAATTGACGAAAAATGCTGGGTCTCATTTTCTATAGAGATAAATGGGCAAGTTACTAATGCAAAAATTAAAAAAGGAATCTCCGCATGCCCCGAATGTGATAAAGAAGCGCTAAGAATAGTCAGCACGTTTCCATGTTTCAGGTCTGCTGTGGTTTACGGAGTAATCTCAAAAAGTAAAATGACCACTTATGTTGAATTTAAATTAAATTAATCTGTATCTTTTTAAAACTTTAGCGTTATAAAGTTAAAATCCAACTAATACCACCCCCTACCCCCTCCTAAGAGGAGGGGAGTTAAACGAAAAAATGGGATATAATATATGATCGAAACATCAAAATATCATGCAAGCCCAACTGATCTGCTGGATGAACAGGCAGTGGTGCAGGCTGCAAAAAAAGATACTAAGAATTTTGCCGTGTTGTATGATAAGTATTATGAACAGATCTTCCGCTTCATATACCAACGTGTGGATGATAAAGAGCATGCATTTGACACCACACAACAAGTGTTTATGAAAGCGCTGGATAATTTGTATAAATATGAATTTCGCGGAGTGCCTTTTGCTTCCTGGTTGTACCGGATCGCATCCAGTGAAGTGAATAATTTGTTCAGGGCACAAAAAGCAGAACGTACTGTAAATATTGATTCGGTGAGTGTATATGTGATCATTGAAGAGATACAAGAAACAAAAATTGATCAGTACCATGATAAGATCGTTAAAATAATAGGAGAGCAACTGGAGGAAGATGAATTACAATTAATAGAAATGCGTTTTTTTGAGAAACGTTCATTTAAGGAAATTGGTGAGATACTTGATATTACAGAGAATAACGCAAAAGTAAAAACATACAGGGTGTTGGATAAATTGAAAAAAATGATAAAATAACTTGTCATTCCGAATCCGCCTTAAACGGATGAGGAATCTTGCTTGAATTCAGCAAGATTTCTCGCTACGCTCGAAATGACATCTAATAAACCTAAAATATTGAATATACATCTACTAAAATGAAAAGAAAAGTAAATATTGATCGTCCGAAAATAAGTTCGGAAGAAATTTCGCAGCGCAAGAATTTTGATTCGGTTTTAAAAAACAATGCAAGTATGAGTGGAAAATCTTTATTCAAGAAGCCCTGGTTTTTGTCGGGCGTGGTTGCAACAGTAGCTATTATTGTAACAGCTGTATTCCTGACTCAAGACTCAAGACTCAAGACTCAAGACCCTGCAACTAACACCCAACAACTAACAATTATTAGCGATAGCTTAGCGCTGGCAGAATTCTATAAAGCTGAAGAAGCAAAACCATGTATTAGTCCGCCACTGGAAGGATGTAATGTACCTTATACTATTTACAAAGTAAATGCGGAGAAAGGTGCGGAACTTGATTTTAAAACGGGATCAAAAATGAGCATTCCTAAAAATGCCTTTGCAGATGATAACGGGAAACCACTAAAAGGTGAAGTTGAATTGCGATACCGCGAGTTCCATGATGCGGTTGATTTTTTCGTAGCCGGTATTCCGATGACCTATGATAGTGCAGGCACACGTTATCACTTTGAATCGGCAGGCATGATCGAAATGCTGGCTTACCAAAATGGTAAACAGGTAAAAATGGCTCCGGGAAAATCAGTGAATATTGAATTGGCTTCCAATTATAGAGGCACTGAATATAATTTGTATGAGCTGGATACCTTGCAAAATAATTGGGCCTGCTTGGGAAAAGATAAAGTGATATTGCCTAAAAAACAATCTAAAGAAGTTGAGAGTATTGAAGGAGATTTTGAATCAGCACCAATTGTTCAACAAGCACCTGAATACAAAACCATTGAAACAAAAAAAGTTGAAGCACAAAAAGAAAAAGAAATAAAAATTGATGCGCTGCCCAAACTGGCTGCTAAGCCCAAAGAACCAAACCTGGCTAAAAAAGGAAAATACACTTTTAATTTGGAAGTAGATCCTAAAGAATACCCCGAATTAGCAGTTTATAAAGGTTTGTTATTTGAAGTAGGAGATGAAAATAAAAATTTTAATAAAGCCATGTATGATATTACCTGGGATGAAGCAATTGTTAAAGACGGAAATAAAAAAGGAGAAAATTATTTATTGACGTTGAAAAAGGCATCTAAAAAATATGATCTGATTGTTTATCCTGTTCTTGAGGGAAAAAATTACGAAACTGCATTGAAAGATTTCCAAAATAAATTCACGCAATACAATATTGCATTGGATAAACGTAAAGCACAGGAAAAACAGATAGAAATAGAATACCAGACCAAACTCGCTCAACTTGAAAAGGAGCAACGCGAAATAGAACGTAAATGGAAAGAGGAGCAAGACAATGCGTTTAGATCAATGGAAACCCAGGAAAAAGTAAAACGTGTATTTACCATCAACCGTTTTGGTGTTTTTAATTGTGATAATCCTGTTGCCTATCCAAAAGGTGTTTTATGTAATGCGCAATTAACCAATGATAAATTTGTGAAATTAATGTGTTATGATATTTACCTGGTAGATAAAGCAAAAAACGGTTTGTTCACCTATAATAAAAATCCGATCGTACGGTTTTCATTTGATCCAAAATCAAAAAACATGCTGTGGACCGTTGAACATGGTGTATTGTATATTTTAAAACCGGAACAGTTTGCAAATATTTCGGGAAATAATAATATCAGCACTTTACAAATGAACCGTGTGGATCAAAAGTTTAAAACAGCTGAGGAGATGAAAGCGTATTTGAATTTTTGACAAAAATTATTTTGTATTAATTACCTGTTGGAGTTATGTTGAGCTTGTCGAAACATGTGCTTTGACACCCCAAACCCTTCGACAAGCTCAGAGTGACAACCCACCATACAACTATCTATGTTAAAACGCGTATTTTTATATATAATTGTTTTTCTATTTAATATTTGCTATTCCCCTGCCCAGAATGACACCTCTAAAACCCGCGGCATCATCAAAATAGGAAAACCAAAAGATGGCAAAATTTATATTAATGCCACAGTGAATTTTGATAAGTATGATCTCACTAAACTCAATGCTTATGTAGAACTAAATGTTATTTATCCACCATTCCCGGGTGTGGAAGGTTATACTTTTCCTTTTAATTATAACAGATATTTCAATGAAAAATTTAAAACAAAAACAGTTGACCTTAGAGGAAAAAATTCTGACACGGTACAAATTGAAATAAAAATTTTAGCAAACGGAAAAGTATATTTTAAGGACATGTCACTCTCCAAGATGATAAAAGATGTACCAGCACCCATATGATGAAAAAGCAGATGGTTATGAAGTAAGTCGTTTACAATTAAACTGTATTGATTTTTTAAAAGAAATTAAATCCTGGGAACCGGCGTATGTTACCATTCCTAAAAAAGATAAATTCAAAAACCAAACGGTTATAAAGCCTAATATCACTCATATACAAGCTTCCGGTATTTTAACGATTGTATTTTCTTCTGTTCCGCTTGAAGAGTGAATTTCCTACAGTGTCATTTCGAATTCCGCCACAGGCGGATGAGAAATCTTCTTTCTGTTCAGCAGATTTCTCCCTATGGTCGAAATGACAGACATTAAAAAATGCTAAACAAAAATCTTTATCTTTAAGCGTTCAATAGTAACAAATGCAATTCTTAAAAAATAAAAATTTTTACTTCCTTCTTTCTTTCATTGAAGGCGGTTCTGTAATGGCTGCTGAATTATTAGGCGCGAAAATGCTTGCACCCTATTTCGGTTCCTCATTATATGTGTGGGCCACTGTATTGGCAATTACACTTGGGGGGTTGGCTGTTGGTTTTTATTCAGGTGGTGTACTTTCTTATAAAAGTAAAAATCCTTTTGCTCTATTTTATGTGCTATTAGCGGCTGCTACGTTTACTATATTAATGCCTTTCACATCTAAAGTTGTATTGGCTGTAATTGGTATACACAGTCTCATTCCATCGGTGATTATATCGTCCACCTGTATTTTATTCCCGCCGGTATTTATGATGGGAATGGTTTCGCCATTGATAATTCGTGCGATCACAACGGAAGTGGAATCTTCAGGAAAAGCTGCCGGCGCTATTTATTCGATCTCTACATTAGGAGGAATTATTGCTACATTCTTATTCGGATTTTATATCATCCCAACATTCGGGTTAACATTACCATCTATCATTACAGGTATAGTACTTGGTTTTATTCCTTTAATTATTATTCTCAAACAAAAACAATTCGGAAAAGCAGCCGGTTTTTTTTTGCTTGCTGCATGGGCTATTTCTGCTTCTTCATTTAATTTTTCTTCCAATATAAAAATGGTTTACAATGCCGAAGGGTTGTTGGGACAATTAATGGTATTAGATTATCCACAGACCCCTCTCCTAACCCTCCCCCAAGGGGAGGGAGTTATTAGGCACAGTCGTTGGTTGTTTGTGAATCGCATTTCACAAACCATGGATGATTCACTGGCAAACGAATCAGAAAATGAAGAAAAATATTTTACTTATGTATATCGCATTTCGGATTACCTGGATTCATTTCCAAAAAATTCAAACGTATTATTGTTGGGATTGGGAGGAGGAAGTGTTGCAAAAAAATTAATTGAAAAAGGTTTTGAAGTGGATGCCTGTGAGTTGGATACGCGGATTGCGGAAGTAGCAAAAAAATATTTTTATTTAAGTGATAAAGTAAATATTACCATAGATGATGCAAGACATTATATAAAGACTTGTGATAAAAAATACGATGTAATTGTGTTTGATACCTTTAAAGGAGAAGATCCTCCAAACCACGTGTTTACAGAGGAATCACTGGAAGAAACAAAAAAATTACTGAACCCAGGCGGAATTATTTTTGTAAATAGTTTGGGATATATTGATGGGAAAATTGGAAAATCAATGCGTTCGATCTATAAAACATTTTTGGCGAGTGGATTTAATGTAGAAATATTAAGCACCGATCCTAATCCGGATATTCGCAATCTTTTATTTTATGCTTCTATGAAAAAAATAGAGCCGCATCCTGATTTTATTGCCTCAAACAAAATTGATCTGAATGATGCAGTTATATTAAAAGATGAATTTCCTATATTGGATATTTTAAATACAGAAGCTGCAAAACGATGGAGAATGTTGGCAATTGGGAGTTTCAACGCAGATCCAAACCAAAGGACCTTGCCGGTGTTTGAGTGATTATAAACTATTCTTGAGTATTTCAATTTACTTTAAAAATTGATCCATAATATTACTACTTTTGATACTCTAATAAAATGACTTCGTAGCTCAGTTGGTAGAGCAGCTGACTCTTAATCATCGGGTCGTGGGTTCGAATCCCACCGAGGTCACGATAATCAAAATTCCGCTTCTTCAGCGGAATTTTTTGTTTTCAAGCAAATTTGTAAAGTTTGCTTTAAAGAATTTGTGAGAAAATAAAAAACAAAGCATAGGGGAGTTTTGATCCACTCCATGATGAGGTAAATTGGATCAACGAAGCTATTCACCTAGCCACTAAATTACTTCAATTTTCAAGAGAGAGAAACTTGTTTCGATTAGTGAAAAGAAGAAAAAACCTAAGAGGATCACTTCCTTTAACCTTATTTTAAAAAATCACCTGATTTCAACATATTTCTTGAAACCTATTATTGGCTATTTCGTAAAGGAATGTTGAATTTATGCCTTTTTTTTGTAATTTGCTTCTGAATTTCAACATCTCATGAGGTTGAATATTAGGTGCTAAATAAAATTTTGATTTTACGAATTATAGTCTAATTATAAATAAGCTGCTATGAGCCATAGTATTATGTTTTTTTCGATTATTCTATTTTTTCTTTATGCACTCTTCCTGGAGTATAAGGGAGCAGATCTTAAATTAAAATCAATTTATTCCTAAAAAATATAGAAATTTTTAAACTGGGCGTTTTTTATGAATAAACGGTTACTATTAGTATTTTTCTTTTTATCCTCTATTGCTTCCTATGCAACACACATTGTAGGAGGATCAATTACCTATAGCCTTATTAGCGGAACAAACTACCGGATCACCCTTAAACTATACAGAGATTGCGGAACAGGAGCTGCCGCTATGCCAAATGCCAGCGATGTTAATATAAAAATAAGGGGGTATAATGGCCTTTCTATTGGCTTGGATGGCGATATGACCACCCGAAGTATCAGTACAGTGCCTTCCAACCTGGATAGTTGTGCTATTGCTCCAAGCCCTATACCCTGTGTTCAGGAAGGTATTTTTACCCGCACGGTTTCACTTCCTTCCAGACCGGGAGGATACCATATATACTGGTATGAATATGCCCGTAATACCGGTATAGACAACGTAAACACCGCATGTAACTGTATAGGTGAAAGCTTTTATGCATATGTTCCGGGTCCGGATGTTCTTTATTATGAAAATTTTACTTATGCCAACGGTACTACAGTTGGTTCAGGCGCTCCTGCAAAATGGACAAGAACCTTAGGAGCAACCCCTCCTAATTATGCCAGAGTAGAAAATAATATATATGAGGTTTCAGGGGCAAACAATGCCCAGGCAACATTAACTACACAGACTATAAATATTGCAGCATATCCAGGCGGTGTTAATTTAAGTGTGGATATCAGTGAAAGCGGAAGTATGGATAATAACGACTCTATACTCGTTTATTACAGGATAAATGGAGGAGCTCTTATTTTATTTACCACAAATGGTTTCAGAAATGATGATTTTGGAAGTGCGACATCAACCTCGGTAGTCACAGGTAATACCTTAGAAATAGTTGTCCGAACGCGATATGACGGATCTTCTCCAACTTCAGAGCTATATAGAGTTGATAATATATGGGTATCCCCTGTGATTTATCCAATAAATAATGACCCGGTATTTAATAACTTTCCACCTCTTTTCCTTTGTACGGGCAGGGCATTTACTTTCGACCATTCTGCAGCGGATGCCAATGGTGATTCTTTAAATTATAGTTTTTATACGCCTTATAATGGTGATGACGATGCCTGTGGTGCCTGTGTTTATTTACCTACTTTTACTAATAATGTTGCATCATTTACCCCAGTTGTTTGGAGTGGAACTTATTCTGCCACTAATCCCCTGGGAGGTACCCCTCTTACATTAAATTCATCCACAGGATTATTAAGTGGTACGCCTCCTACAACAGGTCAATTTGTAGTTGGAATAAAAGTTAAAGAGTACAGATCCGGAGTATTTTTAAGTGAAACCCTTAGAGATTTCCAGTTTAACGTAGTTGTGTGCCCTCCGCCGGCACAAGCATCAATCAGCCTTACCCCTCTAACTGTTTGCAGAGGTACTCCACTTACTTTTCCAAACTTAAGTGATACCAGTTCCGGTGTACCTACCTGGAACTGGGATTTTGGATTCCCCGGTGCGGGAGATGTTTCTACTGTAAAATATCCTGTTTATACATATACTGTTTCGGGTACTTACACTGCAAGGCTTATTACCAACCAGGGAACCTCCTGTGCCGATACTGCCTATGCTACTGTAAATGTGTTTGAACCTGCTGCAATGACTGTTACAATTGCACCCAATCCGGCTGCAATTTGTTTTGGTCAACTGGGTGTTGGGCTTACAGCAAGCGCTACAGGAGGGGCATTACCTTATTCATATAGTTGGAATAATGGTTTTACAACTTCAACTTCGGTTGCAAATAGTGTTGGTACTTATTCTATTACCGTTACCGGAGGATGTAATGTGGGTACAGCCTCCGTATCCGTCACACAATTTAATGCCGCTATTGTGGCCGATGCAGGACCTGATCAAAATGTATGTTCTACAAGCCCCGCAGTAACCCTGGCTGGTAGTGTCACTGAAACAGGTACAGGTACATGGACAGGAGGTACGGATGCGGGATTTGTACCGAACAGAAATACGCTCAATGCAGTGTATACGCCCTCCGCAGCCGAGATTGTAGCGGGATCTGTAACGTTAACATTAACTCCCACTAATAACAGAGGATGCCCAATCACCGCGAATACAATGACCATATTCATTGCCCCGCCTCCTACCGCCTCTAATGCGGGACCGGATCAGACCCTTTGTAATACAACTACAGCTACTTTAGCAGGTAATGCGCCTGCTGCCGGAACAGGTACTTGGACATTGATCTCTGGTACAGCCACTATAACGACACCTTCTTCACGTACATCCACTGTAACCGGGCTGGTTATCGGCAGTACAGCCACCTTGCGCTGGACAATCACCAGCGGTGCCTGTGCCCCTTCGTTTGATGAAGTAGATATTATCATATTGTCTTCACCCACTGTGGCTGCTGCAGGGCCCGATCAAAATCTTTGTAATGTAACTACCGCTACACTGGCTGGTAATGCCCCTGCTGTTGGTACCGGGGCATGGACCGTGTTTGCAGGGACCGCTACTATTACTACTCCCGCTTCCCCTACTTCTGGAGTCACTGGTTTAACCATAGGTTCAAGTGTAACATTAAGATGGACAATATCTAATTCCGTATGTCCACCTTCTACTGATGATGTTGTTATTACTGTGGCTGCCCTGCCTACTGTGGCTGCTGCAGGGCCTGATCAAAGTCTTTGTAATGTAACTACCGCTACTTTAGCAGGTAATGCCCCGGCGGTGGGAACGGG
>JBQTHQ010000004.1:0-10086 GCA_052389695.1 Bacteroidota bacterium
GGTCAGTTTCATCTTTTTTATCCAAAATTCAAAGAACTTTTTTACTCTTTTTCAAGCTAATTACAAATCTTTTAAACCATCGTGTGTTAAACGTTTTACCTTTTAAGTATTTTTGAGATAGCTTCTAGTTATAAAAAAACAACATTAAAATTAGATAAAGTACATTTATTCTTTTTTTTCAAATACTTCAACTTTAAAATCATCGACAAATGCTGTAGTTTTGCCTCTTAACCAAAAGTATACATTTATTTTATCGTTTTCATTTCTCACTTCAGGAGAAAGGTAGTCAAATGTGAACTTATTCCATTGTCCTAATTTAACTGAATCCTGCTGACGCATACCTACATCAGTGGCAGAATATTTATAGGCCTTTCCTATAGTATTAACAAAAGTAATGACCAAGCTCAATAAATTATCTTCAGGCTTTGTTGTCATATAATACCAGAAAGTAGTTCGCACCCAAACATGGTCCTTCCTGGTAATTGCATTAAATGCGGCTTCATTTTTTGGGGTAAAAATAGAATTACTGTCTAGTCGCATGGCATAGTTTCCACTTTTTACTATGGAGTCAGTATATTGTTTTTTACGGCTTTCCTCAATCGTTTCAAAATCATCAAAAAATAAAATTCTTTTGCTGTATTCATATTCGTTTTTAAATTGCTCATTACCATCATGGTAAGATCTATCCACGAGCAACAGCTTTCTATCTTCTTCTGTGACAGGCGTAGTTTTTCCAAAAATCCGAAAATAAAAAGCAGAGGTCATTCTACTTCCGTCTAACATACCATCCATATACTGCCAGCTTTGAAATATATTCAAAGCGACAAAAAAAGTAATCAGTACTATTGTTCCGCCTTTTATTATTTTGCTGGTTATATAATTAAGATTACTAATAAAGTATCCCAATGGTAAAATCAATATGCTATATGAATCAACCATTGCGCGTTGACCGTAGCACATTGCGTACCACCAGCAGCTCCAGGAAGAAACCAGGTAAATATTTAAAACTGAAAAAATGAAAATGGCTAAAAATATATTCCTTTGCTTTTTATACAATTGCCAAAAACCAATCACTGCAAATACCATAATTGGAGTATACACAAACCATCCTTTGCGGAAACTAAATAATACTTGTAATATATAAGGGCTAAAGAATTCAAAACCTTCTCCAGGATTATTATAGCTATTAACAAACCAGCTTCCGGAAATTTTTTTCCAATAATACAATTGAGGGAATACAACTATTACAAAAGAAACTATCGCTAAAACTAAATGTATTTTATGTTGAGTTAAAACAATAACCAGTTTTTCTTTAAAAGTTTTAATTGATATAACATTCCACAATAGAGGGATAAAAGCAATTAATCCATCTGTTGGCCTCACTATTGTTACTAACCCAATAGTTAAACCCAAAAATAAAGATTTTAATTTAGTTGGGGATTCGTGCCATATTATTGTTAAATAAAGTACGATTGAAAATAAAGTAAATTCCAATGTATGAATTGATGCGGGTGAAGTTATAGCGTTTATATAGTAATTAGTTCCTATTAAAATTAGCAACAACAGTAGCGCTGTTATTTTATCAGTAAAAAATTTCAGAAGCGCTTTTCGAAGAAAAATAAAACCCAGTATCAGATAAAAGAAATGCGAAAAAACCATTGCCGTTTGATACGGTTTAGAAAAACCATCATCTTCATACCCCAATGCAGGCGCTATTGTATCAGCAATAAAAAAAAATGGAAATTCCAATACCGCCAGTCCAATGGTATATTTTATCATCCAGAAGTTTTGGTCGGTTTTGTAACCTTGATAGTAAGATGGTGTATTTTGATATTTTGAATTAATATTTTCAACTTGTGAAAAATCTTTTATACCCGGATCTTGCCAAATGATTATTGCAGGAGTATATAAATAGTAGCCGAAAATATCCCAAGACAATGGATTTTGCCAATTTTTGGTAAGAGGCATAATAATGAACCACCCGGTAATGAACAATACCAAAACTGCCGAATATTTGCGAGGACTTAAAATTGAAAGGTTTTGCTTTATAAAACTCATTATGCATTTGTATAGCATACTAGCGTTACTCGATAGTGAACACTTCCCAATCCTTTGCATTTTCACTGCTAGCAACTAAAGCTCCTTCCTGACTTTGATCAGTACTAACATATTGGCCATTTGATGCTTTTAAATAAAGCTTTGTGCTGTCCAAAATATTTATTTCAAATGTTTCCCATTCACCCTTAGCCGACCGGTTTGCATATAAAAAGCTGTATTTGCTTTGGTCAGCGCAAACAAATTTCCCATTTGCAGCTTTTAACGCAATTTTATTATTTCCAAGATCAATTTTTTCAAAAACCTCTGCTTTATTCGCATTAATCTGATTTGCGACAAGCATTTGGTCAGCATTTAAAGATACATACTGATTATTGAATGATTTTAAAATGATTTTCGCAGTTGGTTTTGATTGTGAACCGCAGGCAATTAAAAAAACGCTTAATAGAACATAATAAATTTTTGTTTTCATAGAGGATAAAATGTTAAAGCGATTATTGTTATAGATTATACTTTTATTTCTTAAACAAATTATATTTCAAAATACACCAGATAGCCCTAAAACCGTCTTTCCAGCCAATTTTTTTCCCCTCTTCATATGTTCTTCCATAATAGGAAATACCTACTTCATAGATCCTGATATTCGGCACACGTGAAATTTTAGCGGTTACTTCCGGTTCAAAACCAAAGCGGTTCTCTTTTAATTTTAAACTTTGTATCGTTTCTGTTCTGAATAATTTATAGCATGTTTCCATATCCGATAAATTCAGATTGGTAAACATATTGGATAAAAAAGTCAAAAATTTATTGCCGATGGTATGCCAGAAAAATAAGATACGATGAGGTTTTCCACCCATAAAGCGGGAACCAAAAACAACATCGGCAAAACCATTGATAATGGGTTTTAGCAAAACATTGTACTCTTCGGGATCATATTCCAGATCAGCATCCTGAATGATCAGGAATTCACCCGTTGCTAGTGAAATTCCTTTATGCAGTGCCGCCCCTTTTCCCTGGTTATATTCCTGGTTAAACAATCGGATATTGCATTCTGCATGTTCGCTGATATATTTCTCTACCACTTCCTTTGTAGCATCTTTAGAGCAATCATTTACAATAATAATTTCCTTCTGAATATCATTCAATAATTTCACCGCAATCACTTTATTCAGGATAAAGTGAATTGTTGCCGCTTCATTATAAGCAGGTATTACAATTGAAAGTTTTTTAATAGACATGTTTCCTTTTTAAAATTACACTGCATCTATAAGCATTGTGTATTATTATGCTTTAGCACTCAAATATATGATTATTCATTTTTACAGCCGCTTTTATTTATCTAAATCTGAAGTATATTTTTTTACCAAATATAAAGGCCGGTTTTTTGCCTCGTTGAATACACGTGCCAGGTATTCACCTATGATCCCGATACTGATCAGCTGTATCCCTCCGATAATAAGAACCGAAACCAAAATGGATGTCCAGCCCGGAATGGTTTTTCCTCCATAATATTCCACTATGGCATATATGGCATATAATAATCCCATAAGAGAAGTTATCAGCCCTAAATAAAATGAAATACGCAAGGGTTTTGCAGAAAAAGATATAATTCCATCCACTGCATAACCAAACATTTTTACAGTTGAATATTTAGATCTTCCTGAAAAACGGGCCGATGCGGTATAAGAGATCGTTGCCTGTGAAAAACCCATCCAGCTGATGAGTCCTCGTGTAAAACGATTTTTTTCCTTTAGTTGTAAAAAAGCATTTATCGTTTTACGGCTCATTAATCTGAAATCGGCTGCGCCGCCCTGTATATGAGTATCCGATAATGTATTAATTACCTTATAAAACCAACGGGAAGTGATTATTTTAAATGCAGTTGAACCATCCGTTTCTTCACGCAGAGTATTCACAATGTCAAACCCTTCCTTATACTTTTTATATAACTCAGGAACAAGCTCGGGAGGATGCTGCATATCCGCATCCATTGTAATGACCACTTCACCTGAGGAATGTTCCATCCCGGCCGTTAAAGCTACCTGGTGGCCAAAATTTCGGGAAAGAGATATCCCTAATACATGTTTGTCCTGGCTACAGATATCAGCAATGCGTGCAAAGGAGCCATCTGTACTACCATCGTCCACAAAAATAATTTCATAATCGGGTGATATTCTTTCTATCAGCGGCAACAAGGTTATATAAAGCATTGGAATATTCCCTTCTTCGTTCAAGAGAGGAATTACAATACTGATATGCACTTTTTTGCCTTCCATTTTTTTACCAATTGTATTTATAAAATAGTCAAAAAGAATATTTTATAAATTACAATGGTTAATACCGATGCAACAAATATTTAGTCCGCTTTGGACTATTATATTTGTGCTTTCGGTATCACAAAGATAGTATCATTTTTTTTCCGCGATTAAAAATAGAATGTCATAGGTATTTACAAGCATATTTGCTCTTCCAGGGATGCCATTGTATATTTTTTTAACGAAACCAGGATACCTTTTTCGCAACATAAATAAAGAGTAAAAAATCTGTCGAATGCTGCGAGAAACCGAAGGATAAGATACATTTACTATTCTGAACCCATATTGTTCCAGCAATCTGGAAAGTGTTTTTTTAGAAAAATAATACAAATGTGATGGGGGATGGATCATTCGCCATTTATCCTTTTGCAGGCGAGGAAGGAAGCGTTCAATATCACCGGTAGTTATGTAAATTCGTCCGCCCGGTTTTAAATCAGCGGCAGCCTTTTCAATAAATTTATCGGGATTTATTAAGTGTTCTATTACATCCCACATAAATATATCGCTTGCTTTTGCTTCAATTTTTGCCTCAAGATAATCACTGCAAATGATATTTTGTTTTAATTGCTTTGAGCCATATTTAATAACTTCAGGCACTATATCATAACCGACATATTTAATATTTTTCAGATCATTGTTGAGTACTTCAGCAAAAAAACCATAGGCGCATCCAATTTCTATTACATTGGTAATAGTTCTTTTATCAATTAATTTATAGATCTGCTGAA
Source organism: Bacteroidota bacterium (assembly GCA_052389695.1). Lineage (GTDB taxonomy): Bacteria > Bacteroidota > Bacteroidia > 2-12-FULL-35-15 > 2-12-FULL-35-15 > 2-12-FULL-35-15. The sequence continues at coordinate 5,099 of JBQTHQ010000004.1, forward strand.
GCCGTTTTTTAAAATTGGTTTGAAGGATCTCTTTATCCCCAAAATAATCTACATATTCCTCACCTTTAAAATAATTTTCAGTATAAACTTGTTGAAGTGTTTCAGGAATAACTTCCAGGTTGGCCATCACGAAATTACAGGAATTGCAGCGAAGTAACTTATTGTTGCATACTAACGAAAAGTCGGTTGTTCCGCAAACTAAACAAGGTTTCATGAATATTATAAATCATTAAATGGAAATCTCCATTTTCACTTTTTTATTTTTGATCTTTTCATTTCTCAGCAGCTGAATAACCGAATCGATCTTTTTTCTATTCACAGCCGCATAGGATGTATGATCGAGCACTTCTATCAGCCCCAGTTCATCTTTTTGCAATTTCCCTTTTTGCAGTAACAATCCTACAATATCAATTTTATTGATCTTGTCTTTTTTGCCTGCGGCAATATAAAGTGTGCACCAGGATGTGTTTGCAGGTAATTTGGTTGTACCAGGAGCCGGTTCAACAGCAGGAGCTTCTTTTATAAATTCAGGTACATATTCATTTTCCGATAATAATAAATAAGCTGTCCCTTTGGCGTTCATGCGTGCTGTTCGGCCATTTCTGTGCACAAAAATATCTTCGGAATGCGGCAATTGATAATGAATAACCGTTTCAATTTCAGGAATATCCAATCCTCGTGAAGCGAGATCTGTAGTAATAAGCAGACGGTGGCTGCCATTTCTGAATTTGATCAATGCGCGCTCCCTGTCCTCCTGCTCCATTCCGCCATGAAAAATACCGTGGGATAATCCTTTATCCAGAAGTAAACCACTGATGCGTTCCACTGCATCCCTGTGATTACAAAATATTAAAGTAGATGTATTTCCTAATTTACAAATCAAACTAAATATAGCATCCAGTTTGTCTTTTCCCTCCGATTGAATTACTTTGAGTTTTAAACCTTGCGGCTGAGTGGGGGTATTACTCAAAAAATTAAGTTCAACAGGGTTTGTCACTCCTGTAAAGGCTGGTATTTCCTTCATTTTAGTAGCAGAGGTCAATATCCGTTTGTTCAATTTTTTTAGTTGGTAAATAATGAACGACATCTCTTCCTGGAAACCAAATTCCAATGCTTTATCAAACTCATCCAATATTAAAGTGGTGATGGAGTTGGTATCGAAATTTTTCTGCCGAAGATGATGTGCTATTCTGCCGGGAGTACCAATAAGAATTGCCGGAGGATGTTCCAAATTATTTTTTTCTGTTTTAGTGGAGTGGCCACCATAACAGCAATTTACTTTAAAACCTGTTCCCATCAATTTTATGACCTGTTCTATTTGCAAACCCAATTCACGTGAAGGAATCAATATCATTACCTGAATACTTGTTTTGGCAGGATCCAGCTGAGTTAATACAGGTAGTAAAAATGCCAGTGTTTTTCCCGAACCGGTTGGAGAAAGTAGAATAAGATCCTGATTTTTTTTGCCTGCTTCAATGGAAGCCAATTGCATGGAATTGAGTGAGGAAATTTTTAAATTTTCAAGTGCCTTTTGTATCATTATTATTTTTTATACCGATTGCACATTCAAATATAATCCAATTATATTGGATTATTTTCATGTAGCATCGGCATTATACCACAAGCATTAAGATTAAAAACAAATTTACAATGGGTACTAAGATGCGCAAGGCATTGTGATTATTGAGGGTTATTCATAAGAGGACAGCTCTTCGAAATCCTGTACATCTTCTCCTACCTCCCTGTCATACTTCGTACAATCCATTTCAATATCAATTCTTTTAACCGGTTTTTCAAAATCACCCTGAGATATTTTCAAAGTTTTGTCTGCATAAGTCCTTTGCATAAATTTCGCCCAAATCGGCATTGCCATTCTTGCCCCTTGTCCCTGGTCAGTACTGTTAAAATGCACTGATCGATCTTCCGCGCCCACCCAACAGCCTGAAACAAGATCAGGTGTAATACCAATGAACCAGCCATCCGAATTATTTTGTGTGGTACCTGTTTTACCTGCAATTGGCATTCTTAAATTAAAACGCGAACCTCGTAAACCTGCACCGGTACCAAATTCTACAACACCTTTCATCAGTTGTAACATGACGTATGCCTTTTCTTCATTCATCACCTCTTCCGTTCTGGGAGCAAAATCAGCCAGCACTTTTCCATTCTTATCTTCAATACGTGTAATAAAGGTGGGTTGTATCCAAGTGCCTTTATTAGCGAATGTGGAATTGGCACCTACCATTTCAAACACGGATATTTCAGGTGTTCCCAAACAAATGGAAGGGGTAGGGTCTATTTTACTCACAATACCCATGCGATGCGCAAGATCGGCTACGGCTTGTGCTCCGAATTGTTTTATCAAATATGCAGATACATAGTTGATAGAGTTGGCCAGCGCTTTCTTTAACGTCAACATTTTTCCTTCCAGCTTTTCATTTCCGGCTGAATTGTCCGGACAATATAATGGCTGTCCTTCCGGCATATCAATACATGTTTTTACATTGGGAACACGATAACAAGGTGAATACCCTTCCTGTATTGCCAATGCATATACAAAGGGTTTAAAAGTAGAGCCTACTTGCCGGGCATGGCCAATTTGAACATGATCGTATTTAAAAAATTTATAATTAATGCCGCCCACCCATGCTTTTATGTAACCCGTTTGAGGTTCCATGGACATAAATCCTGTTTGCAAAAAACCTTTATAATAACGAATTGAATCCTTCGGACTCATGACCGTATCCTTTGGCCCGTTCCAAGTAAAAATGGTCATTTCAACAGGTGTGGAAAATATTTTTTCAATGGTCTTTTCATCCGTTTTTGCAAGCTTCAATACACGATATCGTTCAGAACGTTTCATTCCCTGATGCATAATACTTTTTATTTCATCTTTGGTAACATTCCAGGCAAAAGGTGCATTCTTTTTTTGTTTGCAGTCTTTAAAAAATAAAGCCTGCAATACCTTCATGTGCTCAGTCATAGCATCCTCAGCATGACGTTGTAAACGTGAATCAAGTGTAGTGTATATTTTTAACCCGTCACGATAGATATCATATTTTGTTCCATCGAGCTTGGGATTTTCTTCACACCATTTTTTCAGGAATACATCACGTAAATATTCACGGAAGTAAGGGGCTAAACCATCGTTATGATCTTCAGGATGAAAGACCAGTTTCAAAGGAATTTTTTGTAATGAATCGGATTGTTGCTCTGTCAGATATCCGTACTTGCTCATTTGTTTTAATACAGTATTTCTTCGTCCTTCGGCTCTTTCGTGAAAGCGGTTTGGATTAAACAGTGCGGGATTTTTTGCCATGCCCACCAACATTGCTGCCTGCTCAATATGCAATGAATCAGGAGTGGTCCCAAAATAAATTTGAGCGGCTGATTTTATCCCTACAGCACTATTAATAAAATCGAACTTATTGAGATATAATGCCAGGATCTCTTCTTTGGTATATTCACGTTCCAGTTTTACAGCAATGATCCATTCTTTGATTTTCCTGGTCACTAGTTTCATTCCGCTCAAATCTTCACGAGGAAACAACATTTTTGCCAATTGCTGTGTAATGGTACTTCCTCCTCCGGTATTGGAACGACCCAGAAGCGGCCCAGAAACTGCACGCCCTAATGCTTTTACATCTACACCCGAATGAGAATAATAACGGGCATCCTCCGTAGCGATCAATGCATTGATCACATTAGGTGAAATATCACTGAACTTAACATTGGTACGATTTTCTGAATAGTATTTACCCAATACTTTCATATCGCTTGAATAAACTACAGTGGCAAGATTTGTTTTTGGATTTTGTAATGCTTCCGTATCAGGCAGCTCGGCAAATATCCGTACACCTAAAACAAACAGCAACAATGATAGTAAAGGCAATGTAAATAGTATCCAAAACCAGATGATAAATTTTCTGAAATTATTGTTCTTGGATTTTTCTGCGGTCATTAGTAGTTATACTCACTTATTTTATTCAACCCTCATTCTTTTATTTCGTCCCTCGTCTTCCGATATCTATCGGAAAATTCCTCGTCCCTTTTTTATTATTCTGCTTTCTCAATACGTAAACCCACATCCATGATCAGAGGAATGACATCGCTGCGCATACCATGTTTTATTTCAAATGTATATTTTCCCGGTAATGGAAAACGCACATTTTTTTTAAATGGTATTTGATTATCATAAATATCTCCTAATCCATTCCCTAACCACTTCCCATTTTCATCCGCTAACACACATTCCAGGGTATCAGCTGATATGATCCCATTGGGAAATGTAGTTTTAACAAATAAATATAAATTACTGAAAGGATATCCATCGGCATTACGAACATTGATGTAAAAATTAGTCGGAGTGGAAGGATCTTTAACATCTACTTCAAATGTCAAACCATTACCGCTGCTCCAGGCGGATCCGGGAATTTCCCGATTTTCTTCATAGATCCTTTTTTCATCACAGGAAATTAGAAACAGACATAATATCGATACTAACAATACAATTGATTTTATTTTTTTTTGTTTCATAATATCTACGAATTACTAATCTGTGTTTGTATATCCCCCTACTCTCTTCTCACAAGAGGCACAAAATTACCTACTGTATAATTGCATACTGTCTACTGTCCTTGCGGCGGTTTATTAGTATTAATTTGGTCGCGGCCTGTTATTATTTCTTCTGTTATTGTTGTTATTATTCGGTTTATTCTGATTGTTAGGATTTGGATTTTGTTTGTTCGGATTTGGTCTTGAATTACGTTTCTTATTATTCCTGTTATTTTGTTTTTTCTTTTTATCAAAACGCGTTAAACTATCCTGCCCTACTACATTTTCATAATCCGGTTTTTTCTCAACTACTTTTGCAATCGCTTTTATCAATAATTCAGGAGGCCTTGCTCCGTTTTTATTTAATTCCATTACCTCTTTTACGCGATCAACCGAAAGTGGAATAAAATTATCGGGTTCATCGGTATAAGAAA
>JBQTHQ010000005.1:0-10201 GCA_052389695.1 Bacteroidota bacterium
TTTGATTTCAATTGAGTTTTCCTGTGTTATTTTTTCACCTGGATTAAAAACGGTAATGCTTTTTTCATATAAATTATAAACTCCTTTAAAGGTTTTTCCCATACTGATGGGCCAGCTCAAAGGGCGAAGGTCAATGCGTAATTCTTTTTCAATTTCATCCAACAGGTCAAATGGATTTTTTCCTTCACGATCCAGTTTATTGATGAACACAATTACAGGTGTATTTCGCATCCGGCATACTTCAAGTAATTTACGTGTCTGAGGCTCCACACCTTTGGCACAATCGATAAGCATCACTACGCTATCTACTGCAGTTAAGGTACGATAGGTATCTTCTGCAAAATCTTCGTGTCCGGGAGTATCCAATAAATTTATCTTAACACCTTTATATTCAAACCCCATTACGGAAGTAGCTACAGAAATTCCACGTTGCCGCTCAATTTCCATAAAATCGGAAGTAGTATGCTTTTTAATTTTATTTGACTTTACTGCCCCGGCCGTTTGTATGGCACCACCAAATAAAAGGAGCTTTTCAGTAAGGGTGGTTTTACCGGCATCCGGATGGGCAATGATTCCAAAGGTTCTACGTCTATGTATTTCTTCTTGTGTGGTCATTTTAATATCCTCTCTGCTTGAGGAGTAAATAAAAAACCCTATCCCGCAAAGCGGAAAAGGGCTTTATAATGTATTTAAATAAATTATTGTTTTTTCTCTGTGATACGGGCTGCTTTACCGGTAAGTTCACGCAAGTAATACAAGCGTGCTCTGCGAACAACACCAACTTTATTGATCTCTACTTTATCAATGTAAGGTGAATTTACCGGAAATACACGCTCTACACCAACACTGTTACTGATCTTACGAACAGTGAATGACTCAGTGGCACCCGCATTTTTACGTTGAATAACAACGCCTTGGTACTGCTGAACGCGTTCTTTATCGCCTTCTTTAATTTTATAATGTACAGTAACAGTATCACCTGCTTTAAAATTCGGGTGATTTGCTTTTACGGTTAATTGATCTTCTACATATTTCAATAAAGGATTCATGACGCTTTTTTGTTTAAAAATGTTGTTATTTCCTTAAAAAGGACTGCAAATATAGCTTTTTTCTTTGATTTTGGAAACAATAGATGAAAAATTTATTCCAAGAGGTCCGGCCTGCGTTTTTTAGTGCGTTCAATGCTCTGTTCATGGCGCCAGTTTTCAATGTTCTCATTGTGCCCGGATAATAAAATATCCGGTACTTTCCAGCCATTATAGTCAGCCGGACGGGTATAAACAGGCGGTGCTAACAGGTTATCCTGGAAAGAATCGGTTAAAGCGGAAGTTTCATCAGAAATAACCCCCGGTATAATGCGGATCACGCTGTCGCAGATCACTGCAGCAGCAAGTTCCCCGCCCGAAAGCACATAATCCCCGATAGAAATTTCTTTTGTTATAAAATGATCCCGCACACGTTGGTCAACCCCTTTATAATGTCCGCAAAGGATAATGATATTGTTTAATGTAGATAGATGATTGGCGGTTCGCTGGTTCAGTGTTTCTCCATCCGGACTGGTATAGATCACTTCATCATAAGTGCGTTCCGCTTTTAAGGCATTGATACAATTGGCAATAGGTTCAATAGACATGACCATTCCGGCACCACCGCCAAAAGCATAATCATCCACACTTTTTTGCTTGTGAGTGGAGTAATCGCGAAGGTTAATTAGGTTTACCTCTACCAAACCTTTTTCAATTGCACGTTTTAATATGCTATGTTGGAAAGGGCTTTCGAGTAATTGTGGTAAAACGGTGATGATGTCAATCCGCATTGGGCAAAGATAAGTAATGTATGGCGAAATAAATTACCCATACTTTACTTTATCAATAGACTTCGACATTGCTTTTATAATAAATACAAAAAGAACGATACCTGCCGCGGCAATTAAAATCCCCCATAAACCAAATACGAAAAATGAAAAGAAGATTAATGCCAAAAGAGCAAAGAATAATATAATTCCAAAAATAATATATAAAAAAGTTAAAAATCCTGCTTTGATTTTTCTGTTTTCTCTGTCTTCCGATTCCTTTTCTTCCTCAGGGCTTAAAACTGTGATTCTTGAAATCTGGGAGCCTATGGATGAAAAATCTGACTCAGTATATATGATTGTTTTTGTTTCTCCTGTTTTCATTGTGCCTTCCAAATATATTTTCCCATCAGTTTTTTTTATAAATCGTGCAGACCTGAATACGGAAGGCCCCCAAAAAGGGAACAAATGATAATTCACTTTTTCAGTGGAGTCAATTGATTCACCAACAATAGGATTTACAATGAGTACTTTAACAGTATCTTCTGAAATAGTTTTATAAGATTCAAATTTCTTGTTCGAATTAGATGCAATAGCTTTAGAAGTAAGAAACATCCTTGTTTTATTTAAGTACGCGGTAATTGGATAAGTTTCATCTAAAGAGGGGGATTTGATAGGAATTGAAGATATTAAGCTATCAGAACGATCTAATGTTAATGTTCGATCTTCTTTTTTTACTTTAATATGGCTACATTCAATGAAATAGCCATTTCTGTACAATTTTTTTTCAAAATTAACAGAGCAGGACATTATTAAAGATAATAGCAATAAAAATAAAATCGTTTTTTTCATTTATTATGGTCTACAAAGGTAATTTAAAACACTATTAGACTGTCTGACTTTTATTGGGATTATTTACCATAAAATTTTATATTTGTGATTCCCAGAATTTTAAAAAAATAATATATGATAGCAGTACGACATAACTGGAGCACAGAAGAAATTTTAGAAATATATAATTCACCTTTACTTGATCTTATTTATCGTGCACAAAACGTTCATCGCCAATTCAATGATGCCGCTGAAGTGCAGGTAAGCTCCTTGTTGTCAATAAAAACTGGAGGTTGTGCTGAAGATTGCAGTTATTGCCCGCAAGCTGCGCGTTACAATACAGGAATAGAAGTACATAAATTAATGACCGTGGACGAAGTGATGGAAGCGGCTGATAAAGCGAAGTTGGGTGGTGCATCCCGTTTGTGCATGGGTGCTGCCTGGCGTGAAGTACGAGATAATCGCGATTTTGACAGGGTGCTGGAAATGGTGAAGGGAGTAAATGAAAAAGGAATGGAAGTATGTTGTACGTTAGGCATGCTTACCGAAACACAGGCTCAGAAACTGGCAGATGCAGGTTTATATGCCTATAACCACAATTTAGATACTTCAGAGGAAAGTTATAAAAAGATCATTACCACCCGCAGCTATGATGATCGCCTGGATACAATTAAAAACGTCCGAAAAGCGAAAGTTTCCGTATGTTCAGGTGGGATCATCGGTTTAGGCGAAACCATTGAAGACCGTGTAAAAATGCTAAAAACTTTATCTTCTATGGAAGTTCAGCCTGAATCGGTCCCCATCAATGCATTGGTTCCGGTAGCAGGTACACCTTTGGAAGATCAGCCATTAGTACCTATCTGGGACATGGTGCGGATGATCGCTACTACTCGTATTGTAATGCCTAAAACAGTGGTTCGTTTATCTGCAGGGCGCACGCAAATGAGTTTGGAAGGGCAGGCCTTATGTTTTATGGCCGGAGCAAATTCTATTTTTGCAGGAGATAAATTACTTACTACGCCTAACCCTGATTTTAATGCAGATATGGAAATGTTCCAATTATTTGGATTGTCTCCCCGTAAAGCATTTAAAACAGCCAAACAACCGCAAGTGAAAGCTGAAGCTATTCAATCACAGGCATAAACGTATGAATTGAAAAAAGTACTCTACATATCCTTTCTTTTTGTTAATACTACGGTATTTGCACAATACGAATACAGGTATTCCGATAAAAAAAGTACCAGGTATATGGTTACAGGAGGATGTGGAACAGGAGTGTCTTACTGGAGCTCAAAAATAGAGAACACCGAACTCTATAATAAATATGGTTCCCCCATAACATCAGGGAATTTAAAATACAAATCAAAAACAGCAATTACATCTTATGATTTGAATGTAATTATGCCCGTTGCAGAGTTTATGCTTGGATTGGGGGTCAATTTCGAAAACAATATCATGGATAAAATAGATATTAAAGCTCCCTACCCCGATGCAGGGCCTGTTTTGTTCGATCAGCGATTTAGAATAGAAAAAATTTATGCCCTTGTTGAAGTCCCATTACAGAAACAGATAAGAAAAAATTTTATTGCCAGCGTTCAGGCACGTTTAGGCTATTATGGATATTCGGGTGTTGACCGAGAGAATTTTTTCGGTCAGGTGGAAATGCCGAATTCCTATTTTATTGGGATAGGCGCTGTGGCTAGTTACAGGATAGTTCCACACACCTTTATTTATGTTTTACCTAGTTTTGAATACAAGTATTTTCAGAACAATGGAAGCGAAAAACCTGTGAGCATTATACATAATATATATACATTTATTGCTACAGCAGGTGTTCGTATTGATGTTTCAAGACACTAATTTATTTATGGATTTCCCCGCGGATAGATTTCTTCAACAAGCCTTAGAAAAAAGAAAAGAACAAAATGCTCTGCGCAAACTTGTTGTAAATGATCAGATGGTTGATTTTTGCAGCAATGATTATCTTGGATTTGCCCACTCTTTTGAATTAAAAAATAATATCCTTTCGGAACACGCTGCTTTACAAATGCCAACAAATGGTTCTACAGGTTCACGATTGTTGGCAGGGAACTCAGCATATGTGGAAAATCTGGAAAAAGAAATTGCAAAATTTCATAATGCAGAAACAGGTTTGATCTATAATTCAGGTTATGAAGCTAATGTGGGGCTGTTTTCTGCTGTATTACAAAAAGGCGACTATGTTGTATATGATGAGTTGATCCATGCTTCGGTGCATGATGGAATACGACTGGCATCCTCATCAGCGTATCCTTTCAGGCATAATGATATTTCACATCTGGAAGAACGTTTGAAATTAATGCAGGGCTCAGGCACTATTTATATTGCAGTGGAAGCGATCTATTCAATGGATGGCGATGACGCCCCTTTGAAGGAGATCATTACACTTTGTAAAAAGTACAATGCTAATTTAATTGTGGATGAAGCACATGCTACAGGTGTAACAGCAAATAATGGAAAAGGGAAAGTACAGGAATTAAATCTGGAGAAAGAAGTTTTTGCCCGTGTACATACGTTTGGAAAAGCCATGGGATGCCACGGTGCTATAGTTCTTGGCAGTGATCTGTTGCGTAATTTTATGATCAATTTTTCCCGTACATTTATTTATACTACCGCATTACCTTTAAACAGCCTGCTTGCTATCAATCAATCCTACAAATTATTACAGAAAAGTGATAAAGCTATTTCTAAATTGCATGAGCTGATAGGTCATTTTAAGAAAAGTATTTCACCCGGTATTCCATTGATACAAAGCAACAGTCCTATTCAATGTATAATTGTGAATGGAAATGCTGAAGTAAAAAAAATAGCAGCACAATTACAGGAATCGGGGTTTGATGTACGGCCAATTCTTAGCCCAACGGTTACAAAAGGAAAAGAGCGATTACGTATATGTATTCATGCTTTTAACACTCCTGAACAAATAGAAAAGTTAACAGACGCCATGAATTCATTTTTACTGAAATAGTTTCTGACTCTAAAAAATAATACCTTCGTAAGTACGATATATTTAAAATCATGAGAAAAATATTTGTTACCGGAATAGGCACTGATGTTGGCAAAACATTTGTTTCGGCAATATTAGTGGAGGCGCTTAAAGCTGATTATTGGAAACCAGTTCAAACGGGTAGCTATTTTTCTACAGATAGTTCCAATGTGCAAAAATGGATCAGCAACAACGAAAGCAAAATACATCCGGAAGCTTTTTTATTAAAACAATATATGTCGCCCCATGCGGCAGCGGAACTGGATGGAGTAAATATCACACTTGATGCAATTAATTTACCTCACACTACTAATAAAACACTTATTGTTGAAGGGGCTGGCGGTTTAATGGTACCTCTTAACAAAAAAGAATACATCATCGATTTTATTAAAAAATTTGACATGGAAGTGATATTAGTAGTTCAGAATTATTTAGGAAGTATCAACCATTCATTGTTATCAATAGATGCCCTTAAAAACCGGGGAGCAAAAATATTAGGAATTGTTTATAATGGGCCCGGACACCAATTGTCTCATGACATTATTCAGGAGTATGCCGGATTGAAAGTGTTAGGCAAAATACATAAGGAGCCGGAGATCAATCAGGAAGTGGTTTTAAACCATGCCAAGCAATTTGAGTATCTGCAAAATAATTAATGACTTTACAGGAACGCGATAAAAAAACAGTGTGGCACCCGTTCACACAAATAAAAACTGCGCCTTTACCCCTTGTAATAGTTAGAGGAGAAGGAGCTTATTTATTTGATGAAAAAGGTAAAAAATATATAGATGCAATAGCCTCCTGGTGGGTAAATGTGCATGGGCATTGTCATCCTTATCTCACCAAAAAAATATCAGAACAATTACAAACATTAGAGCATGCCATCTTTTCGGGGTTTACGCATGCCCCTGCAATTTTATTGGCTGAGCGTTTATTAAAACGTTTACCGGATAATCAATCAAAAATTTTTTACTCGGATAATGGTTCTACCGCTGTAGAAGTAGCATTAAAAATGGCTTTCCAGTACTGGAGCAATCAATCTGTTGATCGAACAAAAGTGGTTGCGTTTGAAAACGGATATCATGGTGATACATTTGGCGGTATGAGTGTAGGCGCTCGTAATGCGTTTAATTTGCCTTTTCAGAAATTATTGTTTGATGTTATTCATATACCGGTGCCGGTTAAAGGAAAAGAAAAAATAACATTAAATGCATTCAAAAAAACTTTAAATCAAAATAACATTGCAGCATTTATTTTTGAACCATTGATACAAGGAGCAGGAGGAATGGTAATGTATTCCGGGGAAATATTAGATGAATTGATCCAGCTATCCAATGCTAGAAAAGTAATTACCATTGCAGATGAAGTAATGACAGGCTTCGGACGTACAGGTAAGTTTTTTGCAATTGATCATTTAAAAAACAAACCGGACATTATTTGTATGAGCAAAGGTTTAACGGGAGGTGTAATGCCTTTAGGCGCAACCGCTTGTGCTCAATTTATTCATGATGCTTTTTTGAGCGATGATAAAATGAGAACCTTTTTTCACGGACATTCTTATACCGCTAACCCAACGGCTTGTTCTGCAGCATTGGCGAGTATGGACCTGTTTGATAAACCCGAAGTATTTGAAAATATTGATCGAATAGAACAACAACATAACTTATTTTTTCAAAGAATAAAAACACATAAGGCTTTATTGGAAGTCCGGCAACTAGGAACGATCATAGCTTTAGAAGTAAAAACTACAGAAGAAACGAATTACCTAAATTCTTTATCTGAAAGAATAGCTGAGTTTTTTATATCTAAAGGAATTATTCTTCGTCCCTTAGGGAATGTGGTGTATGTATTGCCTCCATACTGTGTTAATAATAATGATTTGAAATATATTTATGATTCTATAGAAGAATTTTTAAATAAACTGTAGTACACAGATTGGTATATTTGTACAAATTCGTAATTTGTAGATATGTTTAAATCAAAACGTGAATTAGTTTTCATCATCCTGGCAGGCATTTTTATAACTAATGCTGTTGTAGCAGAACTAATAGGAGGGAAGCTGATAGAGATCGGTCCGTTTATCATGAGCATAGGAATTATTCCCTGGCCGGTAGTTTTTTTAACCACCGATTTGATCAATGAATATTATGGAAAAGCAGGGGTAAGAAGGCTTTCTATTATTACCGCTTCATTGATCGCTTATGCATTTATTATTTTGTTTTGTGCCATGAAAATCCCTGCCGCTGTCGGAATTTCCTCTGTAACAGATGAACAATTTTTTGCTGTATTCGGACAAAGCATGTGGATAATAATTGGAAGTATTACTGCATTTTTAGTTGCGCAATTTGTTGATGTATTTATTTTTTGGTTATTGAGAGATAAAACAGGAGGAAAAATGATCTGGTTAAGAAGTACCGGTTCTACTATTGTTTCTCAGTTAATAGATACATTTATTGTTGCCGGTATTGGTTTTTGGTTACCCGGAAAAGTAGATCTTAATACGTATATCAATATGGCATTGACCGGTTATACGTTCAAACTGATTATTGCAGTTGCGCTTACTCCCTTGATCTATGTGGGGCATAATGCAATTGAGAAATATATGGGAGAAGAAACCGCACAAGCTGCGATCCAACATTCTGCGGAAGAATCACTCCATAAAGTGAAAAAGTAAATTACTTTCTTGAGATCTTAAATTCGATCCGGCGGTTTTTTGCATGTTCCTCTTCCGGGCAATCAACACCGTCAGCACATTTGTTCATTAGTTGGCTTTCCCCAAATCCTTTTCCTGAAATTCGCTCTTTGGCAATTCCCTGAGAAACAATATAATCAACAGCACCCTTTGCCCGTAGTTCAGATAATTTCTGGTTAAAATCATTTGCTGCCCGGGAATCCGTATGAGATTGAAGTTCTACCATCAATTGGGGATCACTTTTCATGATATAACATAATTTATCCAGTTTCATTTGAGCTTCCGGTAATAATTTAAATTCACCTGTATTGTAATAGATCTTTTCTACGATGGTAAGGCTTTCTTTTTTATTATCCTTTTTTAAATTCATTACTTTTAACCAAGGATCTTCCGGCTTTGGATCGACAGAAAACTCTCCCTCATCATCCAGCGCTACCTTTTTAATGATATTGCCTTTTGAATCAGCAATATACAATTGTTCATAGTTAATGAAGTTTGTTCCGGGGCTGTTCATTTTGTAAAGATCATCCTGGTTGGCGCGTAAATTCGGAAAACTGAATTCACCATTGGCATCTGTTTTAGCAACAAGTACTACTTCGCCTTTCTCATTCATTAAATTGATAGTACTGTTTGATAAGGATGATTTATCTTGTTTAACAGCCTTTCCTTTCAGGTCAAAAGCCAGATCATGGTAGTCAACATCGATCAGGTCAATGGCTGCTTTATCATCCATAAAAGCAAAGGTGAATTCACCTTTATTTCCGGTAGAAGTAGCCTGTATTTGTTTTCCATCTTTATTGGTGATCACCACTTTAGTGTTGGGGGGCAAATTACTGGTTCCTCCATTCGCTAAATAAAATTTATTCGGGTCTACGTCCGAAAATGTAAATCCGCCCAAAGCGTCGGTTGTTGTTGATTTTACAACTTCGTTTTTCTCATTCAAAAAATCAATTTTTGCGCCTGCTAAAGGTTGTGATTTTTCGCCATACGTGAAATTACCCGAAATACTTTTTTTCTTTTTATTTGAAGCAGCAACAGGAGCAGGTGTTTTTGGGGCAGGAGTACCGCTTGTTCCTTCCTGCACTATTAGTTCAATCCTTCTGTTAACCAAGTGCAGTTTTTCTTTTTCTTCTACTGTTTTAGCACTGGCAATGGTTCCATCAGGTATAAGCAACTTGGTTTTACCATAGCCTTTGCTTTTCAGCCTGTCGGCAGCAATGTTCTTTTGCTTAACCAAATAATTTTTTATACCATCAGCTCTGTATTGAGAGGATTGTTGATTTGCGGTTAAGTTGCCTCTTGAATCTGTATGGCAGGCCAGTTCAAACTTTAAACCCGCATGAGTGTTTATAAAATTAACGAGCGCATCCAGAGAATCATTTTTTACATCAGTTTCACTATTTAACAACTCAATATCCAGGTTGGGGACTCTTATAATATCCCCTTTTTGGAAAAAGGTATCATTAAATGTTTTTTTTGTTTGGGAAAATGCAACGAATGGTAAAGCCACCACAAGAAAAATGAATATTTGTACTAATGAACGTTTCATCGTTTTTAAGTTTTATAATAATATTTCAAATGTATTAAATTTTTTAAAGTGAATCATCAATTTTACTTTATAAACATACAGTTCCAGGAGCTTGTATTTTTTTTATCATCACTCACTTCAATATTAAATATATGTTTACCGGGTTTTACCTGTTCATCAAATGTATAAAACAACAGATCTTGTTTCGCGTCATATTCACACAATATCCATTTGCCATCAATGGCTGCGCGGTATTTTTGTATCCCCGAAAGATCATCTTTTACGGTCACTCCAATTGTTTTGGATCTTCTCAGGTCAACATTGTTTTTATCA
>JBQTHQ010000006.1:0-4269 GCA_052389695.1 Bacteroidota bacterium
CAATAGGATTAGGAGTGGCTTTTTCAAAGTAAGGGTAAGAGAGTAGAATAAACAGCAAGACTGTGGTGCCGATTAAAAGAGGAATATTTATTTTAGTAAAACTGTCGATTTTGTCTAAAGCCCTCAGTGTTAAAAAAATAAGGGTTATTGAAACCATAAAGGAAAAAGCCCTGTAATAATCACCGGTAAACAGCCAAAATGCATAACGAAAGAAAGGGAAAATAACAGGCAGGATCCAGATAGAGAAAAAGATCCCGTAAATAATTTTTTTGCGTTTGTCCAGGAAAGGAAATATTTGAGGAAAGAGTAACAGCGTTAATAAACCGGAATAAAAAATAGGAGCTTCCAGATAATTATTCCAGCCCTTAAAATTGATGCCGCTACCTATCAGGTCACTTGAAAATAATCGCATGATGGAGGTTGAATTCTGAACTAAATCTCCGGTTGCAAGAATAGGAGTAGAAGAAAGGGTGTCAAAATAAGAATTTCCTCCGCTGCCTCTTGGACTTTCAATTAATTGCAAAACATTTTCAAATAAAAAAAATGAACTAAGCGCAATTCCAAGAAAACCGTAAAAGATCATCTTACCAAAAATTCCCAGGAAATCCTTCAGTCGGGCCTCTTCTGTGTCTTCTAAAATTCTAACGCAGGCATAAATACTAATGAATAACCCATATATATACAAATTAAAAGGCATTGCTATCGCAAATAGCGCAATAGCTAGTGGAAAAAGATACCAGGAGTTTTGTTTGTATAGCTTTTCAAATGCCAGCAATAAAAATGCGGCATTTAATGCCTCGTATGAAAAAATATACCAGCCTCCACCTAAGATCATAAAACCTGTAAATGAAAATAATAGTCCACCCAAAATGCAGGTAAAGCTTTTCATTTCAAGTACACGGAGGTAAAGAAAAAAGATCAGTCCGCCTAAAACCACTTTCAAAAATTCGATGTACCCGATCCCGTAAGCAACATTATTTTTTCCCAGTAAATAAAGAATGCTGTCAAAAGGGTCACGAAGAAAAAGCGGAAATAAATTTTGGCCCATTCCATAATTAAATGACCATCCGGGAACTCCAATAGTATGAATATAATCCGCAAGATGTTTTAATGGAGGATATGAAGCGTTGAGTGTATCACTTCCAATGTCTTTGTACAACATTGCTTTTTTAAAGAGCAGGAAGTCCTTATAAACAAAAAAAGCAACCACTGAAATTAATAAAAGAACCAGGTAGAATTCTTTGCCTTTTAGAGAATCAAAAAAATTACTTTTCTTTTGAGGCTTTTGAGCAGGCGATCCGGAAGTTGATTTGTTTTCGTTTTTCTTAATCCGTTTACTCATAATAATTGATTGTTACAGCCACTTTTTCAGAACTGATGTAATTGTGTTTTCATCTAATTGAGATTGCGACTGATGATATTTTTGATCGCCATACAACTCGCCGGGATAATATTGAGCTGTTAAAGATTTAAATTTTTTGGGCAGGATATTTTTCTGCAACAGCTTCAAACTGATGTGTTGCCCAAGACCTCCCGCTTCTACATGTTCTTCTATTATTAATAACTTTTCAGTTTTGGAAATACTGCTACATAATTCATCCGGTAGTTGAGTGAATGGCAAAGATATAATGGTGAATATATCACAATTATTTTTCAGTTCATCGTTTGCTATTGCATTTAATGCATTTTGAACCAAAGGTCCCAAAGCCACTATGGTAAACTGCGGATCCTTTGCTTTTACAACCTGGTTTAAATGCGAATAATTGCTTTGAGCCTTTGGTGCGATAATGCCAGCGCCTAATCGAAGATAGGCGGGTTGATTTTCTTTAAGGATATTGGAAATAACCGGTTTTACATCTTCCGCGAAAGCGGGAACCCAGCATTTCATATTGGGCAGGCTTGCCAGGCAGGCGATATCGCTTATTGCATGATGAGTGGATCCCATGATCCCATAACCATAACCTCCTCCGTTTCCTATAATGAATACGGGGAGTTTATGAAAACATACATCATTTCGCATTTGTTCCAGGCAACGGTATACAATAAATGGGGCGATGCTATAACAAAATACTTTATAACCTTTAGACGCCATTCCTGCAGCAATACCTATCATATTCTGTTCAGCCACACCTGCATTGATGAACCGTTCCCCTAACAACTTTTGTAAATTCTCAAAAGCATTAAAACCCAGGTCGCCAGTAATAAAGATGATGTTGGGATCATCACCGGCAACCTGTTCCATAACTTTTGAAAGCTCTTTACGCATCGAACTTATTTGATCTTTTTGTAAATATCCATGGTGTTAAAAATTTCCAGGTAATGTTTTGTTCTTTCATATATTTCCTGGATCTCCTGCTTGTTAAGCTCTTTCGCTGTTTTTAAATTCACATCTTCAGTAGGTATCCTTACAGTTCCCCATGGATAAACTTCTTTCAGTTTTTCACCATTCCAGCTAGGGTAGGTAAGTGTTTTGCTACTTCCAATCCCAACTTTTTTCAGTACTGCTGCAAGTGTTTTCTCTTTGTCTTTGATAATATCCTCATAACGTACTATATGATAATTGTCAGGATATTTCTCTGCAAAAATTAGTGATTTATATTGACACATCACCCAGCCTGTCATGTAATGTGCAATGGAAAGAGGTACAGCGCGTTTTTTTGTATCCCCATAAGCAGAGAAAGGATTTCTCACCACATGCAATACATGTCCGTTGCCTTTGTAATCATTTATTATTTTATCTCCATCAACACCAATGATAGGGCTATATCCTACCCATGCTTTTTCTTTACCTGTTTCATTGTAATTTTTCCAGGCTGTGAAAGTAGCTCTGAAAAAGGCTTCCATTGCATTAGCTCTTGTAAGAGGTTTTCCTTTCAAAAATTTTACAAAATCAGATTTTCTGTCTTTATCCGTCATTTGAATATCAGCTGTACGGAATTTACTCACATAAGGAGTTTTGGCTCTTACTTTTCCTTCTTCATCAATGATCAATTCATACACTTCTTCTGCAGTAGCATTGCTTGGGAAGATAGGCCAACGGTATTTTAACGGATACAAACTGGAAAGATAATCGTTCACATATTTAGTCCCCGGTTGAGATTCAAAAGGATAGACAAACAGTTCGGGATGTCCGTCTAAAAGTCGGTGTGTAGTATTTCCGCCGTTTTCATACATCGCAGAAAGCATAATAAATTTAAAAGGTGTATTTTTCATAGTACTTGGTTTTGGTTATTGATCTGAGATTATTTTTGAATTTTAAATGAATAGATACTGTTTTTTTCTTTTATTGTTACGGGTTGCATTTTTTTAAATAAAAATCCACCGGAAGTGCTTTTTTTCATCCAGTCGATTGCAAATATCTGGTTACCATAGGGCCAGGCAATAGAGCCGAGTATTTTATTATTACGAATATCAACTTCATATATCGAACAATAATCATTGGCTTTGGCTACACCCGGAGCATAGTGTTTGAATTTAGGAAAAATTCGTGAAACACCTACAAATAAAATGTTGTTTACACAGCATAAGCCTCTTGTCCAACCAGGGAATTTGATCACCGGAACAAATTCCCCCTTTTCAATATACCCCACTTCACCATAACCACTGTTATCCACCCAAACTTTGTTTTTAATGATACGTGCTGAATGAGGGCGTGTAAGTCCTTTTGCTATTGGCGTTCGGGTTTTTCCTGAAAAAATAACACCTTGTTTATCTACCGGATAATCCAGATCCCCGGGCCTTTTGTTTGAAATAGAATTACTTGAAGCAGAAAAATAAGAATCTTTTAAAGTTTTCCCTGCCGCAATGGAATTTAACTGTATGTAATTGGCCTCCGACTTAGGCTTGCGGCTTTTGTTTTCCATGCTTTTTGGCCACCAGCAGAGCTCTTCCGAATCAGGTTTGTCCAAATTGATTTTTATTATTCCATTCATCCCCACAGCATTCGCATAGAGCTGTTTTCCGATCATTGCAAGGTCATGAAAATAATATGCTCCGCAATAATATTTGTTTCTGCAGGGAATAAGATGATTCTCTTTTGTACTTGTTTTAATGTTGTTTTCTTTTCGTTGGAAATTTTTACCAATGGGTTTTAATTGAATAATCTGGTTAGGATTACGGGTAGCAGCAATATAAACTGAATCAGTACTTCTATCCACCGCCAGTCCGGAAGGATGTGGCAAGTGCATATAGGATTGAACCAGTTTTTTTTTTGATGTGGAGAGTGCAACTACTAGGTTCTCATATTCACGGGTAATAAGCAAAGTTATA
>JBQTHQ010000007.1:0-18950 GCA_052389695.1 Bacteroidota bacterium
GATTTCTTTCATTGCAAGAATGCGATAAACAAAACGTGCAGTTTCTTCTGTCAATGCCAGGTCATAATAATTATTCACTTTTTGTTTTTTCATTTGCGCCAGTATACCGTTCATTCCTAAATTATAGGATGCTGCAACCAAGGTCCAGTTATTAAATATTTTATACGCTTCTTTAAAATATTTGCAGGCCGCCTCTGTTGATTTAACAACAAGTGAATAATTATTATGACCTGGCATTGACAGAAGAAACTGCACGTTTTGTTTATCGCATTCTTGCAATGAAAGAAATCATTTCACGTCCTAAAGTATATGGATTTATACTTCGCAAAAAAGATCTATATCCTTTTATCCCTACAAAAAAAATTACAGTTGACAGCAGCATACATAATCTTGCAGACTTTGCAATTTCAGAAGGCAGTAATTATAAGATCCTTAAAATGTTCAATCCGTGGCTGCGAACAAATACTCTGACAAATACATCTAAAAAAATATATATTATTGAGATACCAAAAAATGGGGTTAAAATTTATGACCTCGATGGTAATTATAATGATAGCGATACTTTGGCAAAAAAAGATTCTTTAGCCCTTATTTTTCCTCCAATGGCTAAAGACACTTCTAAAGAGTAATTATGTCGATTTACAATTCTTAACGTACTCTAATAGGTATCAATTTCATTCCAAATATCAATACATCGGCAAAAGGCTTTGTGATAGTAACTAAACTGCAAAAAATAAAGCTGCCGGCAAGAACAAAATAATTCTCCTCATATTTAAATTGATACCCGCTAAAAACAAGAGGCCTTTCCTTGGAAATATCCTTAAATGCACCCGGAATAACTTTAGGAACTATGCCATGCAATCCATGCTTTTCGCAATAGTCCAAAAAACGGTACTCCTGATCATGCGCAGTTATTTCAAAGGGATTTGAACGATACCCATATTTTAAAAATAAAGCGTTGTAATACACCATAAGGCCTCTGAAAAAACCCAAGCCATATCCTTTCCAAAAATGCATTGCCTGCATTACATGATATCCCTCATGTACAATATCAGCCAAACATTGGGCGCGGGATTCATCAAACTTTTTTATATATATCCTATAGCGGCTCAATGAATAAAATTGTGGTAAAGCCTGAGCAGTAACATAAGGCGCTATGAAAGGTGTAAACCAAGGCAACCCTTCATAAAAATCAACCCGCTCCCAGTTTACAGAGGGGTACAGATCTTTCAATAATTTCATTGTGGAGGGTAAAGGAATGTGTTTTTTTAAGAAAAAACTGTCTCTAACTGATTTAAAAATTTCTTTGGTTTTTTTTATAATTTTTTTCATGCATAAGAGGTACAATTTTAATGCCCAATAAATTATAGAGTTAACTTAATCACATATTTCTCTTTTTTTAACAGATTTCAGAAATTTCTGCAATTTCTTTTAATATTAATAATTCTACCTTTATAGAACTTCTTTTCAAATAATTCGTTGAAACATTAAAAACATCTTATATGAAAAAAATCAGCTTTATTTTTCCCGCTTTCCTTCTATTGTTTAATACGGTAACAGGACAAACAGAAAAAAAAGAAATTGGTAATCTCGTGTGTGAAAACATACCCCCTATTCCTCCTGCTCTTATTGAAAAAATGAATCAGTATCAGAATATTCGTTCTGCAGCTTTTGCTGACTGGAGCTCTGATGGAAAAAGTATATTAATGGCCACCCGCTTTGGCGATGTGGCCCAATTACATCTTATTGATCATCCGGGTGGAGCAAGAAAACAAATTACTTTTTTTAAAGAACCCATCACTTCCGGGAAATTTTGTCCGGAAGAAACTACTCAACGATTCACCTTCGTCAAAGATGTGGGAGGAAATGAATTTGCACAGCTTTATTTGTATGATGTATCTACCGGAAAATATGAAATGATCTCTGATGGAGGTAGAACGCAAAACAGTTTGCCTGTGTGGTCCAATGGTGGCAAACAATTTATTGTTGTGAGTACCCGGAGAAATGGAAAAGATTATTACCTCTATTTAAGTAATCTTGCTACTCCCAAAGAATCAAAAATAATTTTAGAAAAAGGCGGATCCTGGAGTGTTTCAGATTGGTCACCTGATGATAAAAATGTTTTGGTTGAACATTTTGTTTCTTCTACAAGTTCACATTTTTATATATTAAATATTCAAGCCGGAACATTGGATGAAATAGCTCCTTCTAAAGAAGATATTTCTTTTGGAAAAGGCATCTGGTCAGCAGATGGAAAAGGAATTTTTATAATCAATGACCAGGGATCCGAATTTTTAACATTAAAATATTATGATATTGCTACCAAAAAATTCACGGATATCAGCTCTGCTATTCCCTGGGATATTACAGGAATGGATGCAAATAAAGACAGAACTAAAATTATTTTCTCAGCAAACGAAGACGGTTTATCAAAATTATATTTACTAGATGCAAGCACCAAAAAATTCCAGCCTCTAAAAGATTTGCCTGTTGGAGTTATTTCAGGAATTCATTTCAATCCAAAAAACAATGAAATAGGCATGACCATTAATACACCTCAATCACCGGGGGATATTTATTCATATGATCTCAATGCCTCCAAATTAATTCGTTGGACCTATAGTGAAGTTGGAGGATTGAACAGTTCTGCATTTACTGTTCCCACACTAATTGGTTTTGAAACATTTGATAAAGTAAATGGCCGGCCCAGGAAAATTCCCGCTTTTTATTTCAAGCCTAAAAATGCAACAGGTAAATTACCGGTGATAATCAATATACATGGCGGACCCGAAGCGCAGTTCCTACCCAATTTTAATTCATTTGTCTCGTATCTTACAAATGAATTAGGAGTTGCTGTAATTGCACCCAATGTCAGGGGCTCGTCTGGTTATGGAAAAACCTATTTGAAATTGGATAATGATTTTCAACGTGAAGAATCTGTAAAAGATATTGGGGCCTTACTCGACTGGATCGCTAAACAACCTGAACTGGATGCATCCAGAGTGGCTGTGTATGGAGGATCTTATGGAGGATACATGACCCTGGCATCGCTGGTGCATTATAATGACCGGTTGAAATGCGGAATTGATGTAGTAGGCATCAGTAACTTCGTTACCTTTTTAAAAAACACGGAAGATTATCGGAAAGACCTAAGACGAGTTGAATACGGGGATGAACGTGATCCAAAAATGAATGAATTTCTTACAAAAATTTCTCCTGCCAACCGCGTAGATAAGATCACGAAACCATTGTTTATTATTCAGGGATTAAATGATCCACGAGTGCCGGTTACAGAAGCCGAACAGATGAAACAAAAAATAAGGGACCAAAAAGGGGATGTTTGGTATCTGTTGGCAAAGGATGAAGGGCATGGATTTAAAAAGAAAATAAATCTTGATTACCAGCAATGGTCCATTGTTTTATTTTTTCAGGAAAAGCTGGTCAAATAACCATAGGTAGGAATCATATAATATTTTTCTAAAATTGTATAACCCGTTTCGATCGGTTTATGTGCAACTTTGTATCATGAAAGATTGACGAGTATATGTCGGGGTATACCGGCAAAGAAAAAACAATCTCAAGCCCCCCGCAAATCGCAGGGGGCTTATTTTTTACTTAATCATGGTATTATGAAAAAATCAAGAAGTACAAACAACAAGCAAAATAAACAAGGTGTTTCACGTAAACCAAAACCCGAAATACGTGACGACCTGGATAGCCGTCAAAATAAAGGCCCTAACTACAAAGGCGATAAAAGTAAAAAAGGGGATCGTAAAAAAGCAAAAACACCCGCGGCCATCTAACCGTTTCCATTATTTTTCAACCATTTAAATGGCTTTTTCTTCCGTTTACTAAATTCAGATTTTTTCTGTAAATTGTTGTTATATATTAGCCATACCATAACTTGGAGCAACAGTTGAATCATGAAAAATATAGTATTCAGCCTGATTTTTATATGCATAACCGGGTATAACTGCTATTGTCAAAATGATCATAAAGTAGCGGTTGGAGCAAACAGGTTGACAACATCATTTATTCTCCGGAACGGAATGGATAATAATATATCCAAAGGTTGGGGTATAAATTTTACTCTTTCAAAACCTAGCAATAGCTACAGAGTAACTACACAATATGCAAAATATAAAACACTGGGTATGGAGCCGGTTTGGAAAAGTGTTGACGCTTATAAAATAGAATCAAACTTTGAAGTAGTAACCCATTTTGATAATTTAGAAATGCTACTTTACCCATTTTTAGGGCTAAGCTATAACTATATTTCGGGGCTTTATACTGGCAGGAATGATCCTGATGCACTAAGACGTTTTTATTTACCAAATTCTGTTGTTACCAATAAATGGTTAGGCTTAAGTTGTGGTTTGGGCCTTGAACGCACTTTTCTCAACCACATTGTTGTATTTGCGAATTACCGAATGCATATTGTGAAAGCCGAAGAAAGTATTCGAATAATGGATATAGGTTTGGATGCCGGTTTAAAATACTGTATTGATCTTAAAATAAAAAAACGTAAAAAAAATACTACCGGTGATACTCCTGTAAAAAAAGAAAAACGGCAGAAAAAAGCTGTTTTTAAAAAGCTAAAAATGCCAAACGATCGCTATGATCTGAATTAGTAAAATGTTGTTCTCCTGCCTTTAGTTCCTTACCTTTGCAATAATTGAAAAATACAAAAAATCTTAATTCTAAATTTCAATAATGCCCGTTGATACAATAAGTGAGATCGATTACCTTGAGGTTATTGGCGCACGTGTGCACAATCTTAAAAATATAGATGTTACCATTCCCCGCAACCAGCTGGTAGTAATTACCGGATTAAGCGGAAGTGGCAAATCATCGCTTGCTTTTGATACCATTTATGCCGAAGGGCAAAGACGTTACATTGAAAGCTTTTCGGCTTATGCCCGTCAATTCCTTGGCAATATGGAGCGTCCGGATGTGGATAAGATAACCGGTTTAAGCCCCGTTATTTCCATTGAACAAAAAACTGTAAACAAAAATCCGCGTTCCACTGTTGGCACCATTACCGAAATCTATGATTTTTTAAGGCTATTATATGCCCGTGCCTCTGATGCATATTCCTATGTTACGGGGGAAAAAATGGTGCGTTATTCGGATGATCAGATCCTAAATCTGATCATGGAAAAATTTAATGGTCAAAAAGTAATACTGCTTGCCCCTATCGTGAAAGGGCGCAAAGGGCATTACCGTGAATTGTTTGAACAAATAAAAAAATGGGGATATTTACGTGTGCGTGTGGATGGAGAAGTGATAGAATTAACCAGGCGCCTGCAATTGGATCGTTATAAAGTGCATGACATTGAAATTGTGATCGATCGTTTAGAAGTGAATACAAGTTCACGTCAGCGAATTATTGAATCATTGCAACTGGCAATGAAACAAGGTAAGGGTATTGTTATGGTGCAACCTTTTAATACCGACAAATACCAGGATGAATACGGCAAAGTGGAATTTTATAGCCGTCATTTGATGTGCCCTACATCGGGTATTTCCTATGATGAACCGCAACCCAATTTATTTTCATTTAATTCGCCTTATGGTGCTTGCCATAAATGCAATGGCTTAGGTGTTATTTCTGAAATTGATATCAATAAAATCATTCCGAATAAAAAATCTACCATCCGGAAAGGAGCTATTGCTCCGATTGGCGCGCATAAAACCACCTGGATCTTTAAACAGCTGGAAGCTATTGGAGACAAATATGGTTTTACATTGGATACTCCTATTGAAGATATTTCGGATGAGGCCATCAACACCATTTTATTTGGTTCAGATGAGATCTTCAAAATAAAACAACATACGGATAGCACTGCAACAAGCTATAGCATAGCATTTGAAGGCATTGCTAATTTTATTGCCAAACAAAATGATGAACAAAGTTCCCCTACCATAGAAAAATGGATACAGGGTTTTATGAATAAAGTGTCCTGCCCAAAATGCAATGGCAGCCGGTTGAAAAAAGAAGCACTTCACTTTAAGATCGACAAAAAAAATATTTCAGAATTAGCGGGAATGGGAATTATTGAATTGAATGAATGGTTTAAAAATATCGAAGTCCGGTTCAGTACAAAACAAAATATCATTGCAAAAGAAGTATTGAAAGAGATCAGGACACGCATACAATTTTTGCTGGATGTAGGTTTGGATTATCTGTCCCTGAACAGGAGCTCCAGAAGCCTTTCGGGTGGAGAAGCACAACGCATCAGGCTCGCAACTCAGATCGGTTCACAATTGGTTGGCGTGCTTTATATTTTAGATGAACCGAGTATTGGATTGCACCAGCGGGACAATGTCCGTTTGATCAATGCCTTAAAGAACCTCAGAGATCTGGGCAATTCAGTAATTGTTGTTGAACATGATAAGGAAATGATACTTGCGGCAGATCATGTGATCGACATAGGTCCTGCTGCAGGGGTTCATGGGGGTAAAATAATTGCACAAGGAACACCCAAAGAAATTTTAAAATTTCATACACTTACATCGGACTATATCAACGAGATAAAAAAAATACACCTTCCTGAAAAGAGAAGGACAGGAAGCGGGAAATCTCTTTTATTACAGGGTGCAACAGGTAATAATTTAAAAAATGTAACGGTAGAACTTCCTTTAGGCAAACTGATCTGTGTGACAGGTGTGTCCGGAAGCGGGAAATCCACTTTAATAAATGAAACCCTCTACCCTATCTTGAACAAACACTTTTACCGTTCAGAAAAAAAACCAATGCCTTATAAATCCATTAGCGGTTTAGATCATGTTGACAAGGTGATCGATATTGACCAATCACCTATCGGACGCACACCGCGTAGTAATCCGGCAACATATACCAATGTATTTGCGGATATCCGTAATTTATATGCTGAAATTCCTGAAGCAAAAATAAGAGGATATAAACCGGGCCGTTTTTCATTCAATGTAAAAGGCGGACGTTGTGAAACATGCCAGGGAGCAGGCTTACGAACCATAGAAATGAATTTTTTACCCGATGTATATGTGAATTGTGAAACATGCAATGGCAAACGGTATAATAAAGAAACACTGGAGATCCGTTATAAGGGAAAATCCATTAGTGATGTCCTTAATATGACCATTGATACCGCTGTTGATTTTTTTGGAAGTATCCCATCCATCATTCAAAAAATAAAAACATTAAATGATGTCGGCTTGGGTTATATCACCCTCGGGCAACAAAGTACTACATTATCAGGAGGTGAAGCACAACGTGTAAAATTGGCAACTGAATTATCAAAACGCGATACAGGAAATACATTTTATATTTTGGATGAACCAACCACCGGCCTGCATTTTGAAGACATTCGCATATTACTGGAAGTGCTCAATAAACTGGTAGATAGCGGCAATACGGTGCTGGTGATCGAACACAACATGGATATAATTAAAGTTGCCGACCACATCATTGATCTGGGTTTGGAAGGAGGAAATGCCGGTGGTACGGTACTTGCAGAAGGAACACCGGAAACAATAATTAAAAATAAAATAAGTTATACCGCTAAGTTTTTAAAAGAAGAAATTAGCCCCTCCTAACCTCCCCTAAAGGGGAGGAAATGTTAGGTGAGTTACTTATATTTGTAAAAATTAAATTTTGAGTCAAATAAAAATTAACCACTAAATTAACTACGCTTTGCCTCCTCCCCTTTAAGGGAGGCCGGGAGGGGCTTCGTAATTTGTTATAGTATGACTAATCAGGACGAGGATAAAATCCGAAAAGCCTTTGCAAATAAGGACTGGAATGATATAAAAGCTACCGACTCATGGCAGATCTTTAAGATCATGAGTGAGTTTGTGGAAGGATTTGAAAAAATGAGCCGTATAGGGCCTTGTGTTTCTATATTCGGTTCTGCACGCACCAAACTTACTAACAACTATTATAAGCTTGCAGAGGAAATTGCTTTTAAATTAACCCGTGAAGGCTATGGAATCATCAGTGGTGGTGGCCCGGGCATAATGGAAGCTGCCAATAAAGGTGCAAAGGCCGGTGGCGGAAAATCAGTTGGATTGAACATTGTACTTCCTTTCGAGCAAAGCGCCAATGCTTTTGTGGACAATGATAAAAACATCAGTTTCGATTACTTTTTTGTCCGTAAAACCATTTTTTTAAAATACTCACAGGGATTTATTGCAATGCCGGGCGGATTCGGAACATTGGATGAACTCTTTGAAGCTATTACATTGATACAGACCAACAAAGTAGCCCATTTCCCTATTATACTGGTTGGAAAAAAATATTGGGAAGGATTAATGAACTGGATCACGGAAACTATGCTAAACGTAGAGAATAATATTGGAGAAAAAGATCTTGACCTTTTTAAAATAGTGGATACTGCTGATGAAGCGGTTGCTATTATCAATGAGTTCTATTCTAAATATTTACTGAAACCGAATTTCTAATTATTTATGAACTCCAGCATTCAACAAATAATTGATACGGCAAAACGTACAGATAAAAAAGCTGAACGAAAAAATCTAAGTAAATACAATCGTGGAAAACAAGTATATAAATCCAGGGTTACCACTTATCATTTTATAAAAGATACTTTTATAATCATCATTGGTATTATATCTGCCGGTTTTGGACTTAAAGGATTTTTACTTCCCAACTCTTTCATTGATGGCGGTGTAACGGGTATTTCCTTATTAACAGCCGAATTAACCGAGTATCCTTTACCAATTCTGATAATACTTATCAATATCCCTTTTATAATTCTCGGCTATACACAGATCGGGAGACCGTTTGCTTTTAAAAGTATCAGTGCAATTATAGGCCTTGCAATTGCTATTAGTTTCATTCAATATCCTGTTATTACATCCGATAAACTTTTGGTAGCGGTATTCGGAGGTTTTTTCCTTGGTGCCGGTATAGGCTTCACTATTAGAGGAGGCGGAGTACTTGATGGAACTGAAGTATTAGCCATTTATCTGGGTAAACGCACAGGGCTGACAATTGGCGATATCATTCTTGTTTTAAATATTATTATTTTCTCGGTGGCGGCTTATGTGTTATCTGTGGAGATCGCTTTATATTCTATTCTTACTTATTTGTCGGCTTCCAAAACAGTGGATTTTATTATAGAAGGAGTTGAAGAATATACCGGGGTTACTATTATTTCCTCACACAGTGCCGAGATACGAGTAATGATCACTGAAAAACTGGGAAGGGGCGTTACCATGTATCTTGGAAGAAGAGGATATGGGAAACGAGGAGAAAGCACTAATTCAATTGATATCGTATATACTGTTATTACACGCCTTGAGATTGCTAAATTACAAGCCGAAGTGGAGAAGATCGATCCCAATTGTTTTATTGTGATGAATACGGTTAAAGATACTAAAGGCGGCATGATCAAGAAAAGAGCCCACAAATCATAAATGATCTTGCAATGAGATGTAACAACCTGTTTTTTTTATTATTTTTTTTATTGGGGTGTATAAATTCATCTTTTAAAAGTGTGGGTGATACAGGATATGATCTTACCAAACCCAAATCATCACTAATATTACCGGATACACTTCGCGAAATTTCAGGGATCACCCAGATCAATGACACCACTATTGCCTGTATCCAGGATGAGAATGGGATCCTGTTCATTTATGATATTCATACCAACAAAATAAAAGAACAATACAAATTTAATATTGACGGAGATTACGAAGGCATTACCCGCGTTAATAACTCTCTATATATACTAAGAAGTGATGGTGTGCTTTTTGAAATTGATGACTATAAAAGTAAAGGGTACAAGTTAAATAAATACATTACCGGAATTCCTTCCGGGAACAATGAAGGTTTATGTTATGACCCTAACAATGACAGGCTTTTAGTTGCTACTAAAGGAAAAATAGGAAAAGGAAGTGAGTATAAAGACCTGCGTGTGATCTATTCCTTTGATCTGAAAACAAAAAAACTCAGTGATCAGCCCATTTTTAGCTTTAATGTTCAGGAAATAAAAGCGTATGCAAAAAAATCAAACCTTGACCTTCCGACCCGGACTAAAAAAAAAGGTGAAATAGAAGAGCCCATCATCAGGTTCAATACTTCTGAAATCGCCATACATCCCCTCACAAAAAAACTATATTTACTCTCTGCCGTTGACCATCTTCTTTTTATCTTTGACATGAAAGGTGATATTGAAGGAATTCAACTACTAGACCCAACCTTATTTAAAAAAGCGGAAGGCCTTACCTTCTTAGAAAATGGAGATATGTTAATTTCAAATGAAGCCAAAGGATTTAAACCTACTTTATTGTTATTTTCATATGCTCAAACAAAATAAATATGTGGAAATTTTTAGCAAATAAAATTTTACGCAATAAGTTAACTTTTGTAATTGTTCTGGGAATAATTACGGTATTTATGGGCTATCAGGCCAGCCGGATCCAATTATCCTACGACTTTGCAAAAGTATTGCCCGATGATGACAGCACTTACATTGAATATGAAAATTTCAAAAAAATGTTCGGGGAGGATGGCAGTGTTATGGTCATTGGTTTCCAGGATAAAAATTTGTTTGAGTTAAATAAATTTAATGATTGGTATAAGTTAAGCAATGACATTAAAAATATACAAGGAGTAAAGGAGCTCATGTCGATCGCTAAACTCTACAACATTCGCAGGAATGACAGTTTAAGCAAATTCGATTTTCTTCCTGTGATGAACAGGCCATTGCGATCGCAGCAGGAACTTGATAGTATAAAAAATGTGATCGGATCACTGCCGTTTTACGAAGGCCTCGTTTATAACAAGGAAACAGGAGCAACGCTGATGGCGATCACATTCAATAAAAAGGACCTGAATTCCAAGCATCGTCTTGAAATGGTCCACCAGATAAAAGATCTATCAGAAGCCTTTTCAAAAAAACACAACCTTGAATTACATTATTCCGGTATGCCTTATATCCGAAGTGCGTTCATGGAAAAAATTTCCGGTGAAATGGGGCTGTTCCTGGCACTTGCTGTTTTAGTAATGACTATCATTCTCTGGGCATTCTTTCGTTCATTTAGCGCAGTTTTCTTTTCCATTATTGTTGTTGCAATTGGAGTTGTATGGTCCATCGGAACGATACATCTGTTTGGTTACCGTATCACTGTCCTTTCCGGATTGATAGCCCCTCTTATAATGGTAATTGGCATTCCCAACTGTGTTTTCCTGATAAATAAATATCACAGTGAATATGCTGCTCATGGAAACAAAGTGAAAGCCCTTGCCAGAATGATAGAAACCATAGGAGTATTATTATTCCTTGCAAATATTACTACAGCAATTGGCTTTGGGGTACTTTATTTTACCAACAGCAGTATGCTGGTGGAATTTGGCGTAGTGGCTGCAATTAATGTAATGGCAACATATGCTATTACACTCATTCTTATTCCTATTATTTTAAGTTATCTTCCGGTACCTTCAATTAAACATACAAAACACTTAGAAGGAAAAAAGATCAATAAAATACTTTCAACCATTGATTTTTGGGTTCACAATAAGCGCAATATAATTTACACGACCATCACCATTTTTACATTGGTCTCTTTTTATGGATGGACCCAAATAGATGTGATCGGCTTTGTGGTGGATGACTTGCCGCAAAAAGATCCTGTAAATACAGATCTGAAATTTTTTCAGAACAATTTTAAAGGAGTATTGCCTTTTGAAATTTATATTGATACAAAAAAGCCCAATGGTGTATTTGCTGAAAATGGAGCAACACTTTATAAAATAAAAAGATTACAAAAAACATTTTCTGAACGACCTGAACTTTCAAAACCCTTATCAGTTGTGGAGGCTTTAAAATTTTCTTACCAGGGATACAGAGACGGAAATCCTAAATATTTTGTGCTTCCCGGAGCAATGGAATTAAAAGAGCTTTCGCAATATGTAACATCGGTAAAAGGACAAGAAAATAAATTGCATTCGTTTTTAGACAGCACCAAGCAATACACCCGTGTAAGTTTCCAGATGGCGGATATTGGTTCTAAAAAAACACAGGAATTGGTTGCGGAATTAAAACCAAAAGTGGATTCTATTTTTGATCCCAAAGATTACAATGTAAAAATTACCGGACATAGTTTAATGTTTCTGAAAGGAAATGATTATTTACTTAAAAACCTTTTTGAGAGCCTGATCATTGAGATCTTATTGATCACCTTGGTAGGAATTGCGTTGTTCCGTTCGGTACGGATCATATTATTATCCAAACTCCCCTGCCTTATCCCTCTTATCATTACTGCAGGTATAATGGGTTATTGCGGTATCCGCTTCAAACCTTCCACTATTTTAATATTCAGTATCGCATTTGGTATTTCATCGGATGGTACTATCTATTTTCTTACCAAATACAGACAAGAATTGAAAAAGCACGGATCTACCGTGTCCAATGCAATATCCATTGCAATTAAAGAAACAGGTTTAAGTATGATCTACACCGCTATTATTTTATTTTGCGGCTTTGCCATATTTGCTGCCTCCACTTTTGGCGGAACTGTAGCAATGGGTGTACTTATTTCGATTACTCTTTTAGTAGCCATGGGCACTAATCTTGTTTTACTTCCTGCCATTCTGCTTTCAATCGATAAACGCATCAGTAAAAAAGAAATGCTGGAACCACCGCTGATAGAGATTGAGGAAGAGGAAACTATCTAATTTTAATTCAACACTATCTTTACAAATCTTTTTCCTAATTCACTTCAATAAAATATACTAGTCAATAAAAAAATTTCATGTATAATTTTCAATTAATTTTTACACAAAATTGTTTGAGCGAAAAGCCTTTGAATCGAATATTTGATGAAAGGATATTTTTAATAGGTGAAGCGGGAGAATGAATTTTTAATAGTATGTTAAAAATAAAAGCCTTTCAGTTTCCTGAAAGGCTTCTTTTAGTGTGGGAGCTACTGGGTTCGAACCAGTGACCCTCTGCTTGTAAGGCAGATGCTCTGAACCAGCTGAGCTAAGCTCCCTACTCCATTTATTGTTAAACGGGCTGCAAATATATACATTTTTATAAAGTGTAAAAATTTTTTCTTTTAAAATTATATTGAATATCCTATGTTATAAGCCCTAACACAAATTCCCATTGTTTTAAAATGTAAATTTACCTGGTGAAAAAACTCTTTTTAGCATATAATTACCTGATTTACAGGCTAAAATCTACAAATGAGCACGGGGTACATTCTCCCTTTGTTTTTGATCTGTTAAACCAGGTGATCTATAATAAGAGTGATTATTATACTTATAAAACTATCGAAGAATTAAGGGAACAACTTTTAAATTCAGATAAAAAAGTTAAATGCATTGACCTGGGGGCGGGTTCGTTAAAAAATAATACAGGTTTGAAATCAATAAAACAAATCGCAAGACATGCTGCAAAACCACCAAAATATGCTCAACTTTTATTTCGTTTGGTAAACCGTTTTCAGCCTTCTGAAATCTTGGAATTAGGCACTTCAATGGGAATTAGCACCGCTTATATTGCTGCTGCGAATTCAAAAGCAAACATTACAACTATTGAAGGATGTACTGAAATTGCAGAAACAGCTAAACAAAATTTCAAGCAATTAGAACTAAAAAATATTGAGCAGATCACCGGTAACTTTGATGCTGTTTTATCTGATCTATTGTCTAAAAAAGAAAAATTAGATTTTGTTTTTTTTGATGGCAACCATCGAAAACAGCCTACTCTAAGTTATTTTGAACAATGCCTGCAAAAAGCAAATGAGAACTGTATTTTTATTTTTGATGATATTTATTGGTCCAACGGAATGAAACAAGCCTGGGAAGAAATTAAAAAAAATGGACGTGTAACCGTTACTATTGACCTATTCTATATGGGGATCGTATTTTTCCGAAAAGAGCAGGTGAAGCAGCATTTTATTATCTCCTACTAAATACTAATTTATACCAATTTACAAATTACTAATACCTTACGTACAGAACAGTTTGTACTTATTTGTAATCCCAAAACACCCAGATGTATAGATTTCTTCTGAACCTTAGCAAACACAGATTAGTAAATTAGTATAAATTCGTATTTTAATAGATAACAGATTCGTATATTCGTACAGATTAGTAATTCGTAGAAATGCAATCCATCATTCAATTATCCAATATCGCTAAAGCTTATAAAATAGGCACGGAAGTGATTCATGCCCTTCGTTCGGTATCCCTGGATATTTATAAAAATGAGTTTGTTGCTTTAATGGGCCCTTCCGGTAGTGGAAAATCCACCTTAATGAATGTGTTGGGTTGTTTGGATACTCCATCAAGTGGAGAATATGATTTAAATGGAATACCTGTTGCAAAAATGCTGGATAATGAATTGGCAGAAGTACGCAATAAAGAGATCGGTTTTGTTTTTCAATCATTTAATTTATTGCCTCGTTCTACAGCACTTGACAATGTAATGCTTCCATTGGTATATGCAGGATATTCAAAAGCGGATCGTTTAAAACGTGGTAAAGAAGTACTGGACCAGGTTGGATTAGGTGACCGGATCATGCATAAACCCAATGAGCTTTCAGGAGGACAACGCCAACGGGTTGCCATTGCCCGTGCACTGGTAAATAATCCTGCTATTATTTTGGCTGATGAACCCACAGGGAATCTGGACTCAAAAACATCTGTAGAGATTATGGCATTATTGGAAGAAATTCATAAACAAGGGAATACAATTATATTGGTAACTCACGAAGAGGATATCGCACAACATGCACATCGTATTGTTCGTTTGAAAGATGGAATAGTAGAACGTGATTATAAAAATGAAAATATTACTACTGTCAGTGGTAGATTGGTTCATTAGGTTCATTAGTTTCATTGGTTGATTAGTTAATTGGTCAATAGTTAATGGTTATCTGTATTGTATATTATTTTATTCATATTCCTAACATATATTATACTATTCGTAATTCGTGACTCGTAAATGAAGATTTATACCAAAACAGGCGATAAGGGCCAAACCTCATTGATTGGAGGAACACGTGTACCAAAGCATCATATTCGTATTGAAGCGTATGGAACAGTGGATGAACTGAACTCTTATATTGGCTTGATCCGTGACCAACAGATAGATGAACCGTCCAAAAAAATACTGATAGAGATCCAGGACCGCTTGTTTACTATTGGTTCCTCTTTAGCATCTGACCCTGAAAAATCAAAAATGAAGATCCCGGATCTAAAGGAAGAAGATGTTACTTTACTGGAAAAGGAAATTGATAAAATGAATGAAAATTTGCCTGAAATAAGATCATTTGTATTACCGGGCGGACATACCACTATTTCCTATTGTCATATTGCCCGTTGCGTTTGTCGAAGAGCAGAACGCCTGACCATCCACCTGTCTGAAAACAGCTTTGTGGCCGACATTGTGATCAAATACCTGAATCGCCTGAGTGATTACTTATTTGTCCTTTCCCGCAAATTTACCCATGATTTACATGCTCAGGAAATTCCCTGGAAACCACGTATGTGATTTGCCCGTAATTAATTTCCGGAAAAACTTTGATTAGTGAAATTAATTTTTACTTTTGCAGAAACATCGGGTAGGTATAAAAAAGTTGCCCGGAAGTGTAACAAGAAAAAAAATTTTACGTTGTAATTTCTATATTAAAAGATACTATGTACTGGACACTTGAATTAGCGAAGAATTTGGAAGATGCGCCTTGGCCTGCAACAAAAGATGAATTGATCGATTTTGCAATTCGTTCGGGAGCGCCAATGGAAGTAATTGAAAACCTCCAGGAAATTGAAGATGAAGGTGAATCCTATGAATCTATCGAAGAGATCTGGCCGGATTATCCTACCAAGGAAGATTTTTTCTTTAATGAAGATGAATATTAACAAGACGCTATATGCGTCTTAAAAGGCTCCCCGAATACTCGGGAGCCTTTTTTGTTTCTACCGGCTACTAAAAATAAAAAGGTCTCGCTTATACGAGACCCTTCCAATTATAATTAGTTGGTAATAATTACGCTTTTATCGGTTTACCTGTTAGTATCTCAGCATCCACCAATATTCTTCCACAATGCTCACATACAATTACTTTTTTATGGGTTTTAATATCCAGTTGGCGTTGTGGCGGGATCTTGTTGAAACAACCTCCGCATGCATCGCGTTCAACCGTTACCACACCTAAGCCATTCATAACATTTGCGCGAATACGTTTGTATGCATTTAATAAACGTTCTTCAATAATATTTTCCGAGTTCTTTGATTTTCTTATTAATGACTGTTCTTCTTTTTCAGTTTCCTCAACAATATCATTCAACTCTTTCTTTTTTATTTTAAGGTCCTTTTGTCTGTCTTTGAAATCTTCTTCTGCCGCTTCTACCACTTCTTTTTTAGCGGCTATATTTGCTTTGAATTCTTTAATACGTTTTTCAGATAATTGAATTTCAAGATTTTGAAACTCAATTTCTTTTGTGATCGAATCATATTCGCGATTGTTACGCACTTTATTTTGTTGCGTTTCATATTTTTTGATCAATGCCTGAGCTTCTTTCATTACATTCTTCTTTTCAACGATAGCCTCTTCCAATGTTTTTTGCTCTTCATTAAAATTATTGATACGCGTTTCCAAACCTGCTACCAAATCTTCCAGGTCTCTAACCTCTAAGGGTAACTCACCTCTTACTATTCTGATCTTATCAATCTTTGAGTCAATTTGTTGCAATTCATACAACGCTTTTAACTTTTCTTCTACCGAAATTTCTTCAGTTTTAGCTTTTGCCATCTTATAAGTAATTTATTGGATTTGTATTTATTTTTGACAAATGGAGTGCAAATGTATTAAATTTTTTCTTTAAAAGCTCATAAAATAATTCCATAGTAAATTGTTCACTTTCATAATGCCCTATATCCGCTATAATGATGCGATTTTCAGCATCAAAAAACTGGTGATATTTGAAGTCCGAACTGATGAATATATCCGCCTCCTTTTGAATGGCATTTTGCAATAAAAAACTGCCAGATCCGCCACAAACAGCCACTTTTTTTACTTTTTTATCGCGCAAAGCGGTATATTTCACGCCATTGGCTTTCATTACCTTTTTTAACTGCTTCAAAAAGGCCATTTCATCCATTTCGGCAGGTAATTCCCCTATTATTCCTGCTCCTACGCCATCATAGGTATTGGTAAGTGTAAACAGGTCGTATGCCACTTCCTCGTAAGGATGGGCCTTTACCAGGGCATTTATGACCTGTGATTCCAAATATAAAGGATAAATGGTTTCAATTTTGGTTTCCTTTTCCCGATGCTGTTTACCAATCTCCCCCACATGTGGATTAGCCCCTTCTCCCGCCCTAAATGTACCTGTTCCTTCGGAATTAAAGCTGCATTCATCATAATTGCCAATAGTACCCGCCCCTGCTGCAAATAAAGCTTTTCGGACATCATCTGCCTTATCTTTGGGTGCAAACGTGATCAAACGTTTAATAATGCCTTTTTGAGGAGCCATTACTTTACAATTGACCAATCCCAGCTTTTCAGCGATCTTGGCATTTACACCGTTGGATACATTGTCTAAATTAGTGTGTGCGGCATAAATAGCGATATTATTCTGTATAGCTTTAATGACCACCCGTTCCACATAATTCTTTCCATTAAACTTCTTTAATCCTGAAAAAACGATGGGATGATGCGCAATCACCATGTTGCAATTAGTGGCTATCGCTTCGGCAATGACCGCTTCAGTACTATCTAAACAGATCAATACACCTTTTACTTCCATATCATGATCACCGCAGATCAATCCTGCATTATCATAACTTTCCTGGTATGCAAGCGGAGCGATACTTTCTAAATAAGCGCTTATTTCTTTTACTTTCATAGACTACGAATAAGGATTATCCCAACGAATTACAAATATTAAAGTACGAATATACGAATTACGAAACTTTCCTGATAACCGATAACCAATCCCTAATAAACCAATGACCAAACTAAATTTGTATTTTAGGCCTATGAAGTTTATCAGGATCATATTATTTCCTGTTTCCCTGCTGTATGGTTTAATTGTGCATTTACGCAATAAACTTTACGACTGGAAAATTTTGTCATCTGTTGATTTCAGGATCCCTGTTATTTCTGTTGGTAATCTTACTATAGGAGGTACCGGAAAAAGTCCGCATATTGAATACCTGATCTCTTTGCTCAAACCTGAATTTTATATTGCTACACTGAGCAGAGGTTATGGACGGAAAACAAAAGGTTTTATTTTATCCGATACTCAATCTGATGCTTCTGATATTGGCGATGAGCCTTTACAATTCAAAAAAAAATTCAATGGTATACGTGTAGCTGTTGATGGAGAACGTGTGCGAGGAATTAAAAAACTGATCGAAAATTTCCCCTCTCTCCAGGTCATTTTATTGGATGACGCTTTTCAACACCGTCCCGTAAAGCCTGGATTGTCATTAGTTTTAACAGATTACAGTAAACTATATCTCAATGATTATATGGTACCATCCGGTAGTTTGCGAGAGTTTCGTTTTGGTATTCAGCGTGCTGATGTTATTATCGTAAGCAAATGTCCGGAAATACTTTTGGCAATTGAACGCAAACGAATAATAAACGAAATTAATCCCAGGCCGCATCAACATATTTATTTTTCTTATTTAAAATACGGGGATTTTATTCCATTATACACGAGCACACATCTGTTAACGAAGGATTATTATTTTGAACATCACTATTCTGCAGTATTGCTCACTGGTATTGCAAATACAAAAGCTTTGGAATATTATCTTAAAGGAAAAATAAAAAATATCATCCCTGCAAAATTTCCGGATCATCATCAATTTACAAAAGATGACCTGAAAAAAGTAAAAGAACTATTTGATAGGGTCACTTCGCAAAATAAAATTGTACTCACTACTGAGAAAGATGCCATGCGCTTACAAACTCCTGAAT
>JBQTHQ010000008.1:0-63760 GCA_052389695.1 Bacteroidota bacterium
TGCAAAAAGGAGGTCGTATGTTTTATATGGGCGCTGGAACCAGTGGAAGATTGGGAGTTGTAGACGCCTCTGAATGTCCACCAACATATGGCGTCCCTCAAGGATTAGTGATCGGTTTAATTGCCGGCGGTGATAAAGCCATCCGCAAGGCAGTTGAGTTTGCAGAAGATGATAAACAACAGGGCTGGAAAGATCTGCAGCAACATAGAATAACAAAAAAAGATGTGGTGATCGGTATTGCAGCATCGGGCTCAACACCTTATGTGATTGGAACTTTGGAGGATTGCAATAAAAATGGAATTACCACTGCATGTATCGTTTGCAATAAGGGGAGTGCAGTTGCAAAAGCCGCAAAATATAAAATAGAAGTGGTGGTAGGCCCCGAATTTGTTACCGGAAGCACCCGCATGAAATCAGGTACGGCACAAAAATTAGTATTGAATATGATCTCTACTTCAGTAATGATAAAACTTGGAAGAGTAAAAGGCAATAAAATGGTGGACATGCAGTTAAGCAATAATAAACTTGTTGACCGTGGCACGAAAATGGTGGCAGATGAATTAAAAGTTTCCTATAAAAAAGCAAATGAGTTGTTATTGAAACACGGTAATGTGAGGAAGGCTGTTGATTCGGGAAAGAGTAAATAGCCAATAGGCAATTGAACAATAGGCAGTAGGCAAAAATATAAATACAATAAATAATTCGTATGAATTCGTTATTCGTAAAATTAGTATAGATTCGTTATTCGTTGATCAGTGCATACGATCGAACCATATTACAATTGGCGACACATTTATATCGCGTCCGAAGATGAGCGATCTCCTTTTTATGAGCGTGAATACAGTGAATTCGAATACACCAATGCTATTTATAATTTTCTGATCCATCCCCAATGGGATGATATTGACTCCCCTACCCTCTATATAAAAATTTTGTCTGTTGACTATGATAATGGTTACGCCATCATTGAATTGATAGGCGAATGGAATGATTGCATTAACAATGACATCATGTTGCTAAAACGTGATATCATTGACAAAATGACCATACTGGGTATCAATAAATTTATTTTGATCGGAGAAAATATATTGAATTTCCATGCTTCCGATGATTGTTATTATGAAGAATGGTTTGAAGATGTAGAAGACGGGTGGATCGCTTTTTTAAATTTCAGGAAACATGTATTAGACGAATTTCAGCGTGCAAGCATTGATTACTACATTGTATCAGGCGGAAAATTAAATGATGTTGCATGGCGAACCTCTTCTCCCCAAATATTATTTGAAAAAGTAGAGCATTTTGTACAAAAACGTATTGGAGTATAACCATGAAGAAAAATATATTACTCTATATTTTATTACTAACCGTTGTGAGTAGCTGTTCACAAGACATACCTCAGATCGATACTGCAGAATTCCAAACCGGATATACTAAAATAAAATATGATGCGCTTGAACAACTAAAAGATTATCCCTCCCCAAGGTACAGACCCAATAATGATTTTACAAGATTGTATAACTGGATGAGTCCCCTTTATGCCGGAGGCTTTGGTCAAAAAGATATCACAGCTCCGGATGCAATAAAAAAAGGCACAGATATACAGGAAGAACTTGCACTTAACTGGAATTATTTTTTGCTCATTTCAAACCCCAGGTTTACACCAAATAAGGCTATATTAAAAAACAAAAACTCTCCTTTCAAATCATTTATAGATCTTGCGAACAAACATCCTGAATTACCATTGAGTGTTACTATCTTCTGGACGCAAATGTTACCTCCATCCACTTTTGGGTTCCCGAGCAAAAGGCCAAACATATATAGACAGGATCTTCCTGAATCTTTTTATTTAAGAGATGTACGAATTAATAAAAAGGCAAGAGTGATCAGCTACACAGCTCCTGATTCACTATTTATAGCAGATGGTCAGGTTCAAAGAAAACAGCTAGAATTACTTTTAACTGAACTAACACGTCCTATAAATATTATCAATGAAAATGGCGAAGAACCTCCAAGAGCTTATGCAGTATCGGCCTTAAAGGATGATCCGCAACTCATTAATGATAAAAACAATTTAGGAATAGATAACTGGCGCACTTATATCGCAACAAAGAAAAAACACATCCGAAAATTATATTCATCACAATTTATGGATAGTATTCCACAATTAAAAAATACTTTATTTACGTTTTATACTATAGAAGGGGGGCCTATTGACCGTTTCGATTGGAATGCATCAAAAGCAACCAATACAAAGATCAAAGGTAACTATTACTCTACTCCTGATTTTTATCCGCGTACACCCGACAACTGGAAAAACTGGAAAGGTGCCTGGCATGGCTGGAAATGGATCAATGATGGAAGAAAAATAGAAATAAAATCCGGGGACCGTTTCTTTTCACCTTTTGTAGCAGCTGGGTGGGCTTATGATCCAAAAGTAGATATTAGACCGGCACAATGGCTGGGTTTGCTGAAATGCCTGACAGTAGTTGGTGCAGAATTTTTCTACACCGGTTATTTTAACTTAAAAGAGCCTTTTTCAAAACCTGAAAATTATATTTGGCAAGCCGCCATGCCTGCTTATGCACAAGCTACGGCAACATATTTTTCAGACGTATTTAAAAATGGGAACGTGCTGTTTGATCAGAAAGAAACACCCATTGTTACCTATCCTGTTAAAGATGATGATGTTTTAGTAACTGTAAGAAAGCACGATCAAAAAGAACTATATGTGATTGCAGGAACAGTTCAGCTTTCCTCAAATACTGAAAATTTTCCATTGCAAAAAAATATTCAGATAACACTTAAAGAAGAAACTATTTTATTAAACATTAGAAGACAAGGAAGTGTTTATATTTACGATAAAAGTGTTGAGCCGCCAATATGCTACCAGCTGGACCGCTGGCATCAATATGAACATCCTTCACGATGGAGAAAATACTGGATCAATGAAGCGGAAATATTTGATAACGCTTCCGGTGCACCTGGCCAGTTAATAAAGTCAGTTTATTCCAGAAATAATTCAACCGTTGATTTTTCAAATCTTGAATCATATATTCTTTTAAATGACAAGCAATGGGTAGAATATTCTGTTTATGACCGAGATCTGCAACATCTGAAAAAGCCTTTATACCTAATGATTCAGGTAAAAAGTAAAGCGCCTGTATCAATAAATATTTTTATGAACGGAACGGAGCAAAAAATAACCAGCAAACAAACTAATAATTGGAATTGGATAAAACATCCTCTTACCATTAAGGATAGCAGTAATCCAATACAAACCATTAAACTGCAATCATTGAATGATGGACTGGAAATTAATAAACTCATTATTATTGATTCAGAAGAGATTCCCGATCTAAAGAACTATTGATACTCCAGCCAATCAGTACATAATTTCGTATCTTTATTTCAACATTTTTTTATATTTTTCATTTTTAATTCTTCATTCTTAATTCCAAACTTATGTCAAAAGGATTTTTTACTGTTCCTGTTCCCGTTAACGACCCTGTTAGAAGTTATGCACCGGGAAACCCTGAAAGAAAAGAACTTCAGGCCATGCTTAAAGAATTGCGTTCAAAAGAAACTGATATCCCAATGTATATTGGAGGCAAAGAAGTACGTAGCAATGATAAAGTACGTCTCTCCCCTCCTCATGATCACAAACATACATTAGGTCATTTTTATAAATCTACAAAAGAACATGTACAACAAGCTATTGATGCCGCTTTAGCTGCAAAGGAAAAATGGGAGAATTTATCATGGGAACACCGTGCAAGCATTTTCTTGAAAGCTGCTGAACTGATCGCGGGTCCTTACCGTGCTAAACTAAATGCAGCAACTATGCTTGGTCAGTCCAAAAATGTGTATCAGGCTGAAATCGATTCAGCATGCGAGATCACTGATTTCCTTCGTTTCAATGTGATGTATATGTCTGAAATTTACAAACAACAACCACCTGTTGCAGGCACCGGCTTTGGTGTTTGGAATCGTGTAGAACAGCGTCCTTTGGAAGGTTTCATTTATGCGCTCACACCTTTTAATTTTACAGCTATTGCAGGAAATCTTCCAACCTCTTGTGCCATGATGGGAAATGTGGTAGTTTGGAAACCGTCCAACACACAGGTATATTCAGCTAATGTATTGATGGAAATATTTATGAAAGCCGGTATTCCTGATGGAGTTATCAATTTAATTTACCCTTCCGGGCCTGATGCCGCTGATGTAATATTCTCACATCGTGATTTTGCGGGTATTCATTTTACCGGATCAACGGAAGTATTCAGGAGTATATGGAAAACGATCGGGAACAATATTCATCTTTATAAAAGTTATCCCCGTATTGTTGGTGAAACGGGCGGGAAAGATTTTATACTGGCACATAGATCGGCTGATCCAAAAGTGCTGGCAACAGCTATTAGTCGCGGTGCGTTTGAGTACCAGGGACAAAAATGTTCAGCCGCTTCACGCGCTTATATTCCTAATAATATTTGGGAAGAAGTAAAAGCTTTGATAGTGAGTGATCTTAAATCATTTAAAATGGGCCCTGTAGAAGACTTTACAAATTTTGTAAATGCTGTTATTGATGAAAAATCATTTGATAAGCTGGCAAAATATATTGATGCTGCTAAAAATGATAAGAATGTAGAAATAATTGCTGGTGGTAATTACGATAAATTAAAAGGTTATTTTATCGAACCGACTATCATTGTTGCGAAGGACCCAATGTATGTAACCATGTGTGAAGAATTATTTGGGCCGGTATTAACATTGCATGTATATGATTCAGAAAAATTTTCTGAGATCTTAAAAGTAGTTGACTCTACTTCTATTTATGCACTAACCGGATCCGTTGTAGCACAAGACCGTTATGCAATTGAATTTGCAACTAAAGCATTACGCAATGCAGCCGGAAATTTTTATATTAATGATAAACCTACAGGAGCTGTGGTTGGACAACAACCATTTGGTGGTGCACGTGGATCAGGAACAAATGACAAAGCAGGCGCTATGATCAATTTATTGCGTTGGGTTTCACCACGCACTGTCAGGGAAACGTTATCTCCTCCCACGGATTACCGATATCCATTTTTGCAAAAAGATTAATCAAACGCCTCACAATTGTGGGGCGTTTTCATTATCCCAAAAACTACTTCTTATAAAACTGCGTAAATTATTTACTCCATTTATAAACATTGATTGATTTAAAATTTGAAATATGATCACAGCAACAAAACGCATTGATGAATTACACTCTGAGCATCAATTATGGATGCCCATGCTTGAATTATATGCTGACGAATTAAAAATATATCAAAAACGTCTTGAAGAAACCACTACCAAGGATCCTGATGAAATGACAAAAAAACAAATTGAACATTTTCAAAATCAATTCCTCATTCACAAAAATGAGCTGGATATGTTAAACTATGAAATAAAAGTTCATGAACAATGGCTTGCAAAATACACTATGGAAAATCCTACAGCAATTGACGGTGATTTTTTTGCAGATCATAAAGTAATACGTGAAAAAATGGAATTTTTTCGAAAATTGTATTCTGATCTAAAAAAGGAATTTTTCAAATTCCTTAATCAACGGCGTTGATCACTAAAATTCTTTTACCAATTGATTCACGTTTTTCTTTTTTCTTCTAAGGATCTGTTTTTCAGTAAACAAAAGTCTGTTAATTCTCTTATCTGCTATTTCTTCTTTCATCAGCAGCCATTTATCACTCAACACTTTATTCAAAAGCTTGTCGATGGGCATACATACTCCTAAATTCATTAATCCTTCTAATGGAGCCTGAATATTGGGGCTCAACTTTCTGTAACTTACCGAAAAACTGCTTTCCAGATAGGTCATGTAATGCCAATAACCGCTAGGCATAAATAATGAATCACCCGGCTCAATAATAAAATCATAACCCTTTACATATTTTAATCCCGGATATTTCTCATAATCCGGTTTATTTGGATCTATTAGTGAATATGTATTCAATGGTAAACAATACAGTAAGTAAGAATATTCCGGTGCTATTAAAACAACCCGTTTTCTTCCTCCGAAATGAGTGTGCAACACGTTTGACATATCAATATCATAATGGATACGCACAGTAGTGTTTTTCCCACCGAAAAACATATGTCCTACATTATCCAATACACCTTTGAAAAGATCAGGACAAGGAAATTCTTTTTTTAATTGTGGATTGTATTTAAAGAGATCAAATAAAAAGATCCTCAGATCGGTATGTTCGTTTTTTGATAGAACATCCAGGTAATCACTAAATTTCATTTTCAGATCAGCTTTTGTGTATGCTGATTTAGCGCTTTTTTTATTGGCGTTGTCATACACATCAACTATAATATCACCCATTGTTTCTTTAAAGTAGCCGATAGACCATTTACATCCGGCTTCTTTACCTTTTGTAAGACCTTTAATAACAACAGGCTTTTGTGGATTTAAATAATATTGGTTAAACTCCT
The DNA here is from genome assembly GCA_052389695.1 of Bacteroidota bacterium. Classification (GTDB taxonomy): domain Bacteria; phylum Bacteroidota; class Bacteroidia; order 2-12-FULL-35-15; family 2-12-FULL-35-15; genus 2-12-FULL-35-15. Next base: position 6,481 of record JBQTHQ010000008.1, read on the forward strand.
TTACACCAATGTTTTCTACTACATCAATTTTTTGCGACAGTTCCATGGCTAAACATTTAAAAGCGCAAGTCGGTATTGTCTTTTATTTTTTAAAAATAATTTTTTAAGACTACCTATACTGATGGAATTCGGTAAAATGGGCTTTTGAATAGGTAAAAGAGGAGCCGTTAATATTTAAGCTTAACCGTATCTTTCCAGCTAAGTTTTACACCTTAGTTTCTTTTTTACCGGTTACCATAGCAATAATACCCGTGGCTATTAACACACCACCTACGGTTGGAAACCAGGGGAAAGGTAAATTTTGTTCCTTTATATCCTCCTCGCTTCCCATACGTTTTTCACGTACAAAGTTAAAAGCAGCATATAACATAACTATGATCCCGGCTGTAAATAGAAATATTCCAAGTTTTTTCATGTTTTTCAGTGTTATAAGAGTATTTACGTTTAGTGACTGAAATTTGGATGTTTGAGTAGAATAATGGAAGACTGAAAGATTGAAAGAATTAAACATTGGTATGTCTTATAACACCCATCCAGCCATTATTCCATCAGATTTTAGGTTAAAATATTGCCGGAAATGAAAAAACTGCTATATTTGCATCCCGAATTGAATAAACGAATAATAATGGACCTTCTAAAGGAAGGACAAAACATAAACAACAATGAAAGCATTACGTACTTACCAGCCATCAACCAAAAAGAGAAAAAACAAACACGGTTTTCGTGAAAGAATGGCATCAGCAAATGGCCGAAGAGTATTAGCATCTCGCAGAGCTAAAGGAAGAAAAAAACTAACTGTTTCTGACGAAAAAACTCATAAATAATCATTTGAAAAACGGTTCAAAAATATCAAAAGCCTTTCCTAAACGGAAGGGCTTTTTTTTTGCCCTGCCTGCGGCAGGCAGTTTTTTTGTTGAAAAAGTCTTAAAAAAAACAATGCTAAAAAGCACTATTATAGATAATTTCGTACCTTATTTTATATTATTGTCATTCGGGGAGCCGCGAGGAATCTCATTGAAAAGAGATTTCTCCCTTTGGTCGAAATGACAAAAACAGAATGACACCAATAAACCAATGACCAATCTACTAATTAACTAAAAAATGCCAAGAGACAAATCCATAAAATCAGTTCTGATCATCGGAAGCGGCCCAATTATTATCGGCCAGGCCTGTGAGTTCGATTATTCAGGTTCACAAGCAGCCCGCTCTTTAAAGGAAGAAGGAATAAAAGTGACCCTTATTAACTCCAATCCGGCTACGATCATGACCGACAAGGTAACTGCCGAGAATGTTTATCTTTTGCCCCTGGAGGTTAAATCGATCATTAAAATATTAGAGGAAAACAAACATATTGATGCCGTATTGCCAACCATGGGCGGACAAACAGCTCTTAACCTCGCTATGAAATGCGATGAAATGGGCATTTGGAAAAAATACAATATCAAGATGATCGGTGTAGATATTGATGCAATTGAGGTTACTGAAGATCGTGACAAATTCCGTGCACGTATGGAGCAAATTGGCGTTGGCATGGCTCCCTCTCATATCGCCAAATCATTTTTAGAAGGAAAAGAGATCGCACAAAAATTTGGTTTTCCATTGGTAATTCGTCCATCTTTTACCCTTGGCGGGAGCGGAGGAAGCGTTGTTTACCAGAAAGAAGATTTTGATAAATTGTTGGATCGCGGACTTCACACCTCTCCTATCCATGAGGTGTTAATTGATAAAGCGGTACTGGGCTGGAAAGAATATGAGCTGGAATTATTACGCGATAGTAATGATAACGTTGCCATTATTTGTTCTATTGAGAATTTTGACCCTATGGGAGTGCATACAGGTGACAGTATTACTGTTGCTCCTGCAATGACCTTATCTGACAGTACTTACCAAAAAATGCGCACCATGGCCATTAAAATGATGCGCAGCATTGGAAATTTTGCAGGTGGTTGTAACGTACAATTTGCCGTTAATCCTGATGATTCAGAAGATATCATCGCGATTGAGATCAACCCGCGGGTTTCCCGTTCTTCTGCTTTGGCAAGTAAAGCTACCGGTTACCCGATCGCTAAGATCGCTTCAAAATTAGCCATTGGCTACAATCTTGATGAATTGGAAAACCAAATCACCAAATCCACTTCCGCATTTTTTGAACCAACGCTGGATTATGTGATCGTAAAAATACCTCGTTGGAATTTTGACAAATTCAAAGGCGCGAATCGTGAATTGGGTTTTCAAATGAAATCTGTTGGGGAAGTAATGGGAATTGGCCGCTGTTTCCAGGAAGCATTACAGAAAGCATGCCAGTCTCTGGAAATAAGACGTAACGGTTTAGGGGCAGATGGAAAAGAAATAACCAATCAGAATGAGCTTTTAAAAAGCCTTGAACGTCCCAGCTGGAATCGCTTATTTCATATCTATGATGCTTTGAAATTGGGGATTTCTGTAAAAACGATACAAAAATTAACCCGCATCGATCCCTGGTTCCTGAATCAAATTGAAGAGTTGATCTTATTGGAAGGTGAACTATCCAAATACACAATAGCAACGCTTCCACGTGATCTATTCTATGAAGCAAAGCAAAAAGGTTATGCTGACAGGCAAATAGCACACATTCTGAATTGCAAAGAAAGTGAAGTATTTAACCGCCGGCAGGAATTAGAAATTAAACGTGTTTATAAATTGGTAGATACCTGTGCTGCTGAATTTCAAGCAAAAACACCTTATTACTATAGCACCTTCGAAGATGAGAATGAATCCATTGCATCTGACAAGAAAAAAATTGTAGTGCTTGGAAGCGGCCCTAACCGCATCGGACAAGGAATTGAATTTGATTATAGTTGTGTGCATGGTGTACTTGCTGCTAAAGAATGCGGTTACGAAACCATTATGATCAATTGTAATCCTGAAACCGTTTCAACTGATTTTAACGTAGCGGATAAATTATATTTCGAACCTGTTTTCTGGGAACATATTTATGACATTATTTTAAATGAAAAACCTGTAGGCGTTATTGTACAGCTTGGTGGACAAACGGCATTAAAGCTTGCTGAAAAATTAGAACGTTACGGGATAAAAATTATAGGGACTGATTATAAATCTCTGGATCTTGCGGAAGACAGGGGAAGCTTCTCTAATCTGTTAAAAGAACATAATATTCCTTATCCAAAATTTGGAGTGATAGAAGATGGAGAGCAAGCAGTTGAATTGTCACGTCAATTAGGATTTCCATTGTTGGTTCGTCCTTCTTATGTATTGGGTGGACAAAACATGAAGATCGTTATCAATGAACAGGAACTTGAACAGCATGTTGTTAATTTATTGAAAGATCATCCGGGTAACCAGGTCTTATTGGATCACTTTTTAGAAAACGCTATTGAAGCAGAATCAGATTCAATTTGTGATGGAAAAGATAATTACATCATTGGTATCATGGAACATATTGAGCCGGCGGGTATTCATTCAGGAGATTCCTATGCTGTGTTACCTCCATTTGATTTGAGTGACAATGTGATAAAACAAATTGAACAACATACAAAAACAATTGCAATTGCTTTAAAAACAGTTGGTTTATTGAACATCCAGTTTGCGATAAAAGATGAAGTGGTTTATATCATTGAAGCAAATCCACGTGCATCCCGTACTGTTCCCTTCATCGCGAAAGCATATGATGAACCGTATGTAAATTATGCGACAAAAGTAATGTTGGGCGAAAAGAAAATAAAAGACTTTAAATTTACTCCACGCAAAAAAGGATATGCAATAAAAATTCCTGTATTCTCTTATGAGAAGTTCCCTGAAGTAACTAAGGAACTTGGACCGGAAATGAAATCAACCGGTGAAGCTATTTATTTTATTGATGATCTAACGGATGAGTATTTCCATAATATCTATTCGGAGAGGAATTTATATTTGAGTAAGTAACCTCAGTCCTAACCCCTCTCCTCAAGGAGAGGGAAATAAAAATGTCCCGTACTTTCTAAGTACGGGACATTTTTATTCAACTTATACTTTTTACAGTATTCACGATCTATTTAAAAAGAAACTCCAAAGTTTAAAAGAAGTTCTCTTCGGTTGATCGTATTACCATTATTTACAAATATATCCTGGTCCTTATACATTTGTATCTGCCTTCCTTCAATACGAAAATAAATATTGTCAGTTGGTTTATATTCCATTCCAAATGTAGCACCCCATAGTTTTAATCCCGTTACTTTACCTGTCCTGTCAACAATAACACCCGACAGTAATCCTGCTGAATCATAAAACGTGTCGGCTTTTCCATATACAGCAATTTTTTTCTTCAACTGATATTTCAATGCCAATAATCCGCTATAGATTATTTCGGTTTGAGTTCCATTTGTAATATCTGAATTTTTTTGAGTAGCAAAATCAACGCCTACTTGTATTTTAAGCTTCCCTAAAAAAACATAATTCCAATATACGTTGTGATATGAACGTGAATGAGAAATTGTATCGGCTATGTCAGGAGTATCATCACCAATATAATTACTGTAACCAATATTTCCTTTCTTATTTAAAGCATAATTAACAAGCATTCCAAAAGATTTTCTATTGTTATTATCTTCAAACATATTATATCCGTTCAATAAAAAAAGCTTGATTGACAATTTATCATTCGGATCACAACTTAAGCGAATACCACTTTCATAAAAAGGTTTGTAAATAGTAGTCACTGAAAGTGAACTGGTAATGTTTTCAGAAGGGAGAAGGCCTTCTGTACCAAGATGGGTGCGAAAGAGGCCTGCATCGATCCAAAGCCTTTTGGTAATACTAACACCTATATTTGCTTCCATAACATTATTGAATACTGGAGACCATAAGCTTTTTACAACATCACCATAATGCAAAGTAACCACGCCTCTTACTCTGTCTGCTTTATATTGTGCAGAGATAAGCGCAATGTTTAAACCAAATGTTTTATTTCGTGGAGAAATAGAGGCAAATTTTTGATATGTGCCGAAAGCCAGACTATCTGAGTACGAAGCATAGTAGGTATCCACATATCCGCTAAGGGTAAGCTTACCGGTAGAATCCTTTATTTGTCCAAAACTTTTTATTGAGCATATAGTAAGTATGACTGCTGTGAAAAGAATTTTTTTTCTCGTTTTCATTTGCTTTATAAATTGGTTATAAACAAACATATAGAGATTTAGGCAAATAGCAAAAATTAGTTTTAAAGAAGGATTGTTGAAAAGATTATATGACTACTTCTGCTTTCGCAACTATTTCAGTGATTTTATTTCCAACTTCTGTAGTATGATAAAATTTATTAGGATTAATATCCTGCGTTACATATCCTGCATTGATCGCATCGCTCACAGCATTCTGTATCACAGTACTTTCTTTTTGCATCCCAAACGAACTTTCCAGCATTATTGCTGCAGACAAGATCGACGCCATCGGATTCGCGATATTTTTTCCGGCAGCTTGCGGATAAGACCCATGTATAGGTTCATACAATGCCACCTTATCACCTACCGATGCTGATGGCAGCATACCTAAAGAACCTGTAATGACAGAAGCTTCGTCAGTGATAATATCACCAAACATATTCTCTGTAAGTATCACATCAAAATGTTTTGGCTGTTGAATGATCTTCATTGCAGCATTATCCACGAACATTAATTCCAATTCTATACCAGGAAATTGTTTAGCATAAGCCTGCACTACTTCTCTCCACAAACGTGATGTTTCCAAAACATTTGCTTTATCCACCAATGTTACTTTTTTTCTTCTTGTCTTAGCTGCTTCAAAAGCTAATTTAGTGATCCTTAAAATTTCATCTGCGGTATAAGAACAAACATCGAATGCTTCATCTCTTTTTTCATTTCTTCCTTTGTTCCCAAAATAAATTCCACCTGTAAGTTCACGAAAAACAACAAAATCAACACCCTCAATCAATTCTTGTTTAAGCGGTGAAGCGCCTGCTAAATTTTTATAGCTTTTTACAGGACGAATATTACTAAATAAGTTCAATGCTTTACGCATTGCCAGTAAGCCTTGCTCGGGGCGAACCTTTGCAGAGGGATCATTATCATATTTCGGATGTCCGATAGCGCCAAACAGGATGGCATCTGCATTTTTGCAAAGATTGAACGTTGCATCAGGAAAGGGGTTACCTGTTGCATCGATTGCTGCAGCGCCTATAAGAGCTTCTTCGAATTCAAATGTATGATTGAAACGTTTTGCAATTGCTTTTAAAACATTTACCGCTTGCGTTGTCACTTCCGGCCCTATTCCATCGCCCGGTAATACTGCTATTTTCTTTTTCATATTATTAAGTTGAAAGTTATAAGTATTAAGTTATAAGTACCGCTTATTGCCTGATGGTTATTCCCTACTTAACAATTTCCAAATATTTACTATTCTTTTCGTATCCTTCAATATCTTTTTTAATACTCAATAAGTAATCAATATCATCATACCCATTTAATAAACAGTTTTTTTTGTAAGGATTGATATCAAATGATTGTTTGAAATTAATTTCAGAAATTTCAATGAATTGATCCTGAAGATTCACAATCATTTCTGTATCCTTATTTTTATTTACTTGAGTAAATATCTTATCCAGATTTTCTTGTGATACCTGTATTGGAAGAATACCATTGTTTAAGGCATTATTTTTAAAAATATCCGCGAAAAAGCTGGATATCACTACTCGAAAGCCATAATCATATATTGCCCATGCAGCATGCTCGCGACTGCTTCCACAACCAAAATTTTTCCCGGCAACCAAAATGGTCCCTTTATAATCAGGATTATTTAAAATGAAATCGGCTTTTGGTTTTTTATTAGAATCGTAACGCCAGTCACAAAATAAATTCTCTCCAAAACCTTCACGCGTGGTTGCTTTTAAAAAACGAGCAGGAATAATTTGGTCTGTATCCACATCCGCAATGTTCATCGGAACAATCGTGGATCTTATAGTTTTAATTTTTTCCATAATAGAAATATTCTAATCCGTCTCCCTCTCCTTCAGGAGAGATTGGGGTGAGGTTTAATTCAATAAAGTTCTTACATCAGTTATGCAGCCTGTAATAGCCGCAGCTGCTGCAGTTAAAGGACTGGCCAGCAATGTTCTTGCGCCGGGGCCTTGTCTTCCTTCAAAATTCCTATTTGAAGTTGATATACAATATTCACCTGCAGGTATTTTGTCTTCGTTCATTCCCAGGCAAGCTGAACATCCCGGTTCACGCAATTCGAATCCTGCATTTTTCAGGATCACATCCAGGCCTTCTTTAATCGCTTGTTGCTCCACCTGTTTGGATCCCGGAACAATAAATGCATGCACATTTTGGGCTTTTGTTTTGCCTTTTACAAATGCTGCCACCAAACGCAGATCTTCTATTCTGGAATTGGTACAACTTCCGATAAAAACATAATTTATCTTTTTACCCACTAATTTCTCATCCGATTTAAAACCCATATATGTTAAAGATTTAGCAAATGAAGCTTTTGCAGAGGGCTCTTTAATTAAATTTTCAAAAGGAATTGTTTCCGATATCTTTATTCCCATTCCGGGGTTTGTCCCATATGTGATCATCGGTTCGATATCAGCTGCATCAAACTGATGTATCTTATCGAATTTTGCATCTTTATCTGTAAATAAAGTTTTCCAATACACTACCGCTTTATCGAATTTATCTCCTTGTGGTGCAAATTTTCTTCCTTTTATATACCCAAATGTTGTTTCGTCCGGTGCAATCAATCCGCCTCTTGCACCCATTTCAATACTCATGTTACAAATGGTCATACGTGCTTCCATTGAAAGTGAAGTAATAGCATCGCCTGTAAATTCTATAAAATAACCTGTTGCACCGCTTGCCGAAATTTTGGAAAGAATATATAATACAATGTCTTTTGACAATACACCATTTTTTAATTTACCATTGATATCAATTTTCATGGTTTTAGGCTTTGCCTGCAACAAGCATTGTGTAGCAAATACCTGCTCTACCTCGCTGGTACCAATACCAAAAGCGATCGAACCGAAAGCGCCATGTGTGGAAGTATGACTGTCACCACAAACAATGGTCATTCCGGGCAAAGTAATTCCCAGTTCGGGCCCAATAACATGTACAATTCCCTGAAATGGATGCCCTAACCCGTATAGTTCCACATTGTGCTTATTGCAATTTTTTGTTAGCGCTTCCACCTGTATGCGGGAAAGTTCTTCTTTGATAGGCAAATGCTGATCTTTAGTTGGAACATTGTGGTCCGCAGTTGCGATGGTGTTTTGGGGGCGGAATAATATTGCGCCTCTTTTTTCTATCCCTGCAAATGCTTGTGGACTGGTAACTTCATGGATCAAATGTTTATCAATATAAATAACAGCCGTATTTTCATCCACAGTTGTTACCAAATGCGCATCCCAAACTTTTTCAAATAATGTTTTACTCATGATTTTATTTTCTAACCGGAACTAATTGTATTTGTTGTGCCAATATACCTAAATCCACATCGTCAATTTCCTTCTTTTTATCGGCCATTGCTAAAAATGAAGGGTAAATTTCACTAATGGCTTCTCTGCTTACATCATAACCTAACTGCTCCATGCGAAAGCGCAGTGCCGCTCTGCCACTTCTTGCAGTAAGTACAATGGTTGAATCCGTTACACCTACATCAGAAGGATCTATGATCTCATACGTTGAACGATTTTTGATCATACCATCCTGGTGAATTCCTGATGAATGCGCAAATGCATTGGCACCCACAATGGCTTTATTTGGCTGAACAGGCATTCCCATAAGATCGGAAACAAACTGGCTCAATTCATATAATTTTTTAGTATTGATATTCGTAGTGAGATCAAGCTCTTTGTGGCTTTTTAATATCATAACCACTTCTTCTAAAGATGTATTTCCTGCTCTTTCGCCGATACCATTAATGGTGCACTCAATTTGCCTTGCCCCATTCACGACTCCCGTGATAGCATTGGCAGTAGCTAAACCCAAATCATTATGACAATGAACAGAGATGGTTGCTTTATGAATATTTTTAACATTGTCTACCAGGTATTTAATTTTTGCACCATATTCTGATGGCAGGCAATAACCTGTAGTATCAGGAATATTCACCACAGTTGCACCGGCAGCTATAGCAGCTTCAACCAATTGAGCCAAAAAACCCAGATCAGCTCTTCCTGCATCTTCAGCATAAAATTCAATGTCCTCAACAAATCTTTTAGCATACTTAACAGCTTCTACCCCTTGCTCTAATACTTTCTCCCGGGTGCTTTTAAATTTATGCTGAATGTGGTTATCAGAGGAACCTATACCTGTATGAATACGTTTGTGTTTAGCATATGCCAATGCATTCACTGCACAATCAATGTCTCCTTTCACAGCACGTGTTAAAGCACATATAGTAGGATGAGTAACTGCTTTTGAAATAGCAATAACTGAATTAAAATCACCGGGACTCGAAATAGGAAAACCTGCTTCTATAATATCCACACCAAGCTCTTCTAACCGTTTGGCTACCTTCACTTTTTCTTCAGTGTTAAGTTTACAACCCGGAACCTGTTCTCCATCGCGTAAAGTAGTGTCGAAAATTCTAACTGTATTGCTCATGTTGAATATTATTTTCTTCAAAAATAAATCATCACAGCCGGTATTGGAAGTTAAAATTAAAAAATGCTACGACAGCCAAATAAACAATATATTACTTATATTTGTCAAATATACTGTAAATACTGATGTCTAAATAATATTAAAATACGATGTCTAAAGTTAAATCCGATAGTTTATTCAACCTGATTAAAACATTATCAAAAGCCGAAAAACGCTTTTTTAAATTGTATGTTTCAAGATTAAACAACAGTGGAGATAAAAAATTCATTGTATTATTTGATGCTATCGACAAACAAAAGGTCTACAATGAGGACAAAATTCTTGCCAAAGAAAAAAGCCTGAACCCTAAACAGTTCTCGAACCTAAAAGCACACTTATATTATCAATTATTAAAAACACTCAAACTTTCCAACAGCAATAATCTGGAAGACATTCAAATTGTAGAATTGCTGGATTATGCCCGTGTTCTTTATAATAAATGTTTGTATAAGGAATGTGTGAAGATGATCGACAAAGCCAAAAAGCTTGCAACTGAAAATGATCGCTCTGTATTATTACTTGAAATTTTAGAGTTAGAGAAATTGGTGATACCTAAAACACTGGATGTTGGAAATGAACAGCGGGTAAGTTTTGTTGTTACTGAAACGGAACGAGCAGCAGAAAGCATTAAGAACATCAATATTTTTTCTAATTTATCTTTAAAGCTCAACTCTTATTATGTTCAAACAGGATTCAGCAGAACAAAAAACGATCTTGAAAAAGTAACAGAATTTTTCAACACCAGCTTACCAAAGTATGATGAAAAAAGATTGTCGTTTCAGGAAAAGCTGTATTTATATAATTCTTTTGTAGGGTATTATTTTTTCATACAGGATTTCAAAAATGGATATTACTATGCGAACAAATGGGTAGCGTTGTTTGAAATACAACCTGAAATGAAAAAACACAAATTAGAAATGTACATCAAGGCATTAAATAGCTTACTGGCAGTACAAAGTAAATTATACAAATACAATGAGTTCGCAGAAACGCAAAAAAAGCTGATCGCATTAAAACGTGATAAAGACCTCACATTAACCGAAAATATCAATCTGAATTTATTTAAAGCGATCTATGTGCATGAGATCAACCGTCACTTTATGCTGGGGGAATTCAAATCCGGAACACGCATTGTGGGAAAACTTGAAAATGAGTTGAATAAATTTATCCCAAAACTGGATAAACATTCTATTTTGCTTTTATATTATAAAATTGCCTGTTTATATTTCGGAAGCGAAAACTACAGGACCGGATTAAAATGGTTTAACAAGATCACCAATGAGCGGGAAATAAAATTGCGTGAGGACATTCATTCATTCGCCCGGATCCTTTCACTGATCAGTCATTTTGAATTAAGGAATGATGATTTGGTAGAATCCAATATTAAATCAACGTATCGATATTTTACTAAAAAAGGTGATCTTACCATTTACCAAAAATATATATTGGATTTCCTGAAACGTATTTTGGTCGACAGTAGTGAGAGTACTATCAAAAAAGGATTTATTTTATTAAAAGAACGCATGCAATCACTTGAAAAAAACACGTTTGAGAAACGTGCATTTTTATACTTTGATATAATTTCATGGCTGGAAAGTAAAATTGAAAAACGTTCGGTGCAGGAAATAATTAAACAAAAAGCAGGTAAAAAAATACACGGGTACCAACGTGTTTAATTATATCAACGTTTTGCTATTTTCAATAACCGGGTAAATGAATCGGTTTCAAGAGTAATAAAAAATATACCAGCAGCATGATCCGAAAGATCAATTTTAATTTGTTGAGATGAAGTTTCCTGGTACATTATCATTTGTCCTATTATATTACGAATGAAGATCCTGCTTTTAAGCGCTACCGGCATATCAATTGTAACAATTCCTGATGTGGGATTAGGATAAATGGCAACTGAGTCAGAAATTGCTGCTTCATTAATTCCCGTTACAACGATCAGATAACAAGAGGAAGTATCCGAACAACCATTTTCTGTAACAACTACCGCATAATAGCCATCTGATGTAGGCGAAAAACTTTGAGCGGTTTCTCCCGGTATATCATCTGTAGGGTAACAACTTATCCATTGATAAGTAACTCCGGCTGAAACATTATTAGCAGTCAGGGTAACTACATTAACCGTTACAGATGTATCAACAGAAGTAACGATCACATTTTGTTGTTGAGTTGAGGTATTACCATTTCCATCATCGTATGTCCAGGTAATTGTATAGGTACCTTCGGAATTATATGTTAATGGATCAGTGGTATTTCCTGTAATGGTACCGACACAACTATCAGTAGCCGTTGGACTGTTCTGAACTGTTACAGAACACACTCCCGTAACATCAGATAAAGTAATTGAATCTTTATGCGGTGCAGTAATATCGTCTATTATAACATCTTGTGTTTGTGTTGTAATGTTTCCATTTTCATCATCATATATCCAGGTAACTGTGTATGTACCTTCAACATCATACGTTAAGGGATCTGTAGTGGCGCCTGTTATAACGCCTGCGCAATTATCAGTGGAAGTAGGAGATGCCAATGTCACACTGCATTCAGCTGTTATCTCAGGTAAAACAGCTACATCTTCAACAGGAGAACTTATATCATCTATAATGATGTTTTGTGTTTGTGTAGATGTATTACCATTTCCATCATCGTATGTCCAAGTGATCATATGTATTCCTTGCTCATCATAAAATAATGTATCCTCGGTTGTTCCCATAATAATGCCTGTACAATCATCAGTGGCAGTTGGTATTGTAGATACTGTTAGACTACATTCTGCAGTCAGATCAGGCAAGGTTCCAATAGTCGCTACAGGACCAGCTACATCATTAACGTTGACGGATACAGGAGTGATCGAATCATTTGAAATATCTACATCACCTGCAAGAGTTGTATATGCCTCAAAAACATATACACCATTTGCACTCAGATCAGCTATAGTTGTAACGATAACATTTTGCTTTCCACCGGATATTAAAGTACCGGTAGTCAAAACAATATTAAAATTTTGACTACTTGCGCCGGAAACAGCAACAACTACAACAACACTATCTACAGAAAAATCAATAGATGCTACATCAAAATTTTGAATGGTAACAGTAACTGTTTGATTAGTATCCGGACACATTGGGCTTGCTGGAATTACTAAAGCCGTAGCACCTACATCCTGTGCATCAATTTTTTGAATAAAAAATAAAAGAGAAATACTAAATAAGAAATATAATTTTGAAAATGTACTTTTTTGCATAGCCATTATCTTAGAATTTGCAAACGATGCGAATCTAATTTAATAAAAATAAAAAGTAAAATAGTAAAGGACCATAAAGAAGATCCTCCATAACTAAAAAAAGGTAAAGGAATACCAATTACCGGAGCAAGTCCTATTGTCATACCGATATTAATAGTCAAATGAAAGAACAAAACCGAGGCAACTCCATAACCATAGATCCTGCTAAAGGAAGAGCGCTGCCTTTCCGCCATAAATATCAGGCGGATAATCAAAGTGAGTTGTAAAATGATTACCATCGTACTCCCTACAAACCCCCACTCCTCACCCACTGTGCAAAAAATAAAATCAGTATCTTGTTCAGGAACAAAGTCATATTTTGTTTGTGTCCCTTCCAGGTATCCTTTTCCTAAAAAACCTCCGGAACCGATCGCTATTTTTGCCTGGTTTACATTATAACCTTCCTTTTTCAGATCAACAGTACCTCTTCCAAGCAATACGTCAATACGCACTTTTTGATGCGGTTCCATTTTTTCATAAATGTAACTCGTTCCTTTAACCATGCTGCATGCAGTCAGCCCTATCAATGCAATTACAAATAAATTTTTACGTGAACGTTTTATGAACAGTACAACTATAGCACATAAAGAACCGATGATAATAAACAAATACAAGTTATTGATCAACAATGCAAGAATAAAAAGTACAGTCGCTAAAAAACCCAATAACAAATAATTTACTGATAATCCTTCGCGATATAGCATAAAAATAAAAGCAACGAACACTATGGCCAATCCCGTTTCATTTTGCAATACTTTTATGATGAGCAGGGGCACTGCAATTATAATAAGTGTTATAAAAGTATTTTTATAATCAGCGATCTTTATGTTCTGGTTACTTAAGAATTTTGCAAGAGCAAGATTGGTCGCAAATTTCATAAATTCAGCAGGCTGTATTCCGAAATCGCCAAACCTGAACCAGGAACGGCTTCCCTTTACTTCCCTTCCAAGAAAAGGGACCGCAAGATTAACAAGAATAAAAAAAGCGAAAATAAAATAAGCAAAAGCTGTAAAAAAGCTTTCATCAATGATCAATATAATAAGCGCCAGTAATAATGAGGTTCCTATCCAGATCATTTGTTTACCATACTTTTGGCTGATGTCTGTTATAATATAATGCTCTTCATTATAAACAGCGGCATAAATATTCATCCATCCCAGGACCACCAGAATGAGATAAAGTAATACCGTTATCCAATCGATATTATAAAAAATATTAGTGTTGCTTTGCTGTCTCAACTGTTTTTGCTTTATGAATAAGATCCCCTTCTATCATTCTTTTTTCCAGATCAGGACGGGTAATTTTTCCGGTTAAATATTTTTCCATCATTAACCTGGCTATTGGCCCTGCCCAGGTAGAACCAAATCCTGCATTTTCAATTAATATCCCAATGGCTATTTTGGGATCATCTTTTGGCGCAAAACATACAAAAACAGAATGATCTTTTCCATGAGGATTTTGTGCTGTTCCTGTTTTTGCACAATAGGGAACTCCTTCTATCTTAAGCGCTCCTGCTGTTCCACTTTCAACCGCTTTTGCCATACCTCTAATTACATCATTATAAATAATGGTATCTGTAATTTTCGTATAATGTTTTACTTTGAACCTATCTAATAATGTATCATTTGCGTTACCTTTAATTGCTTTTACAATGTGCGGTGTATAATACCAGCCTTTATTAGCAATAATGGCAACCAGGTTCGCGTTTTGCAGAGGTGTAATTCCCATCTCGGCTTGACCGATACCAAGCGAAATAACTGTACTCGCTTTCCATGAACCTTTACCAAAAACTTTATCATAATATTTTATACTGGGAACATTCCCTCTTAGTTCATTTGCAAGATCAGAACCGGTTTTTGTACCCAAACAAAAGCTGGTCGCTATATCACGCCAGTTGGCATAAGCCTTATACGTATCATTATATGTTTTATCATCAATAACACTTTTAAAAACATAAGAAAAATAAGAATTACAGGAAGTTCCCAGTGCACCTGTCAGATCCATGGGAGAAGCATGGGGATGGCATTTAGGACGGCCTCCGAGTGGAGGATAACCTCCCGCACAGGGATAACGGGTTTCAGGTGTTAGTACATTTTCGTGCAAACCAATAAGCGCCATTACCAATTTGAATGTAGAGCCCGGAGGATAGGACGCCATAGTAGACCGGTTGAACAATGGTTTACCAATACTATCTAATGATAATAATCCAAAATTTTTATTGCGGGCTCTTCCTACCAGTAAGTTGGGATCATAGGTAGGGCTGGTAACTATGGCCAGTATTTCTCCTGTTTGTGGTTCAAGAGCAACAACACTTCCCATTTTGTTTTGCATGAGTATTTCAGCATACAACTGCAGATCGGCATCAATAGTGCTGGTCAGATCTTTGCCTGATACCGACATGGTATCATATAACCCATTCATATAACTGCCTTTTTCACGGTTATTTACATCCCTGACCATAATACGCATTCCCTTTTTTCCGCGTAATACTTTCTCGTATGTCTTTTCAATGCCGCTAATACCCAGGTAATCACCTTCTTTATAATAGGGGTCCCTTTCGGTTGTTCCTTTATCCGCTTCACCAATATAACCCAATGTATGTGCAGCAATTTTTTGAGGATATTTTCTAAGTGTACGAGGTTGTACCCAAAACCCGGGAAAGCGGTATAAGCGCTCCTGTAGGGATGCGTAATCCCGTGGTGATAATTGTTTTTCAAAAATGGATTCTTTACGTGGAGAATTTGGAGCCTGAATAGCCTTTAACATTTTCTTCAAAAATTGTTCTTTAGTAATTCCTAATAAACTGCAAAAATCCATGGTATCCAAACCTTTCACTTCTTTTGGCAATACCATCAGATCATAAGCAGCTTCATTATAAACAAGCAGTTTTTTATTTCTATCGTAGATATACCCTCGTATCGGGAACTCCGTTACATAGCGGAACGCTTGGTTACGTGCATCCAATTTATAACTATCATCAATTACCTGAATATAAAAAAGACGAGCGATGTAGGATAAACCAACCAGCAAAATAAAGCCGATGAGAATATATTTCCGTTCTGATAATTGATTCATTGTTGCTCTTTCTTACGGTGGAATAGATATTGGCTGACAACAACCAACAACATGGTTATTACAGAACTGGCGCTTGCCCTGAAAAAAGTGGAGAAGAATTCTAAGAGCCGGAATATCTCAATATAAAATAAAACCAGGTGATGAAAAATGATCAGTATTCCCGCATATGACAAAAACCAAGGCACTCCAAGATATTGTATGGTGGGTTGTGTACCAAATTCATATCCATCACGCGGTGAGAATAATTTCAATATTCCCGGGCGGGTATAAGCCATAAAAACAGTAGCTGCTGCATGCATTCCCGCGGTATCATAAAACATATCAATAGTGATCCCTAGAATAAACGCGCTTACAAGCAATAACCATTTCGGTGTTTCAAATGGCAGGACAATAATAAATAACACATACAAAAACGGATTGATAAAACGTCCTAACTCCATATTCTTAATGATCAAAACCTGCACCAGAATAAGCGCTATAAAACGAATTATATTTCTGATTATTTCATTGATCATTTGATTTTATTATTCTTTAACATCCAACATCGTTTTCTTTTCCAGCTGTTCTTGTTCTCCCTTTAACATATTATTTACAATGTAAACGTGAGTCAGCTTTTTAAAATCGGTTGAGAGTTTTACATTCACGGTGTAAAAATATTTCCCTGATTCTCTTTCCCAACTCTCCACAGTACCAATCATAATGTTTTCAGGGAATGTTAATGAATAAGCACTTGTTACAATTGTATCTCCTTTCATTAAACGAACATGCGTAGGAATATCACTTAGTGTAGCGTAAGCAAAACTTTCCCCATCCCAGGTAAGTGGCCCGTATGAACCGTCTTTTTTAATTTTTGAACTGATAGTGGTTTTACCATGCAACAGAGACATTACAGTACAGAAATTTTCGGATACATCTTTTACCTGTCCAACTACTCCGGTACTTGTAATAACAGCCATATTGTTTTCAATACCATGCTTCGAGCCCTTATCAAGTGTAATGAAATTATTACGTCTGTTTGTTGAATTGTTTACCACTTTTGCGCTGGTGTAGCTATATTTTTGCCGAAAGGTGGTATCATTAACAGTGTATTGATCATTCACTAATCTGGAAAAAGAAACGAGGGAATGCGAGCGCAGTTCAGCGTTTTCTTTTACAAGCCGTTCATTTTCCGCTTTTAGATTAAAATAATGCTTAATATTCGTAGATGTTTCCAGGATATTTGCTGCTACCAGGTTAGAGGAGTTAATGAAAGTTGCTCTTTGAAAATAATTATTCTGAATGAGCAGGTAAATGCAAAATGTTTCTAATAAAAGAAAAAAGAAAAAGAAATAATGTTTCCAAATAAATACAATGAGGTTACGCATTTTCTAAATTAATGATTTAGAGAGATGGTGATTTAGAGAGTTGAGTATTAGTTGATTTTTCTCTCATTGTTTTTCTTGATTTAGCCATAATAGAAAGTAATTCATTAGACTCTTTCAAATTTTGATTTATCTCATCTCCTATTAATACTTCGGATTCAACTAATAACTCTAACCAAAAAACAACTTCATCGGCTTCTTCCACAACAATACTCAATTTCGAAAAAAATTCCGCATCTGAACGTGACCTGCATACAGCTCTATAATTTGATGCAACAGAAAAAGCCGAACGTAAAAGCTGTTTTTTAATAATGAATGCTTCTTCGGTTTTAGGAAATGATTTTGACAATTTTATGATTGAGATTGCAAATCGCTTGGTTCTTTCTTTAAATGCATCAGAAAATTCAGACATATTGTAATTAGGTAATTTTATATTTTTTTTAGATTCTTCGCTAATTTTCCAATTCTCTATTTCTCTATTTCTCTATTTCATTAAGAATGGGAATTTGTCTACATTTTTAAGCGCAATTCCTGTGCCACGCGCTACAGCACGCAGTGGATCTTCGGCAATGTGTACCGGTAATTTTGTTTTTAATGATATTCGTTTGTCTAAACCGCGAAGCATGGAACCGCCACCGGCTAAATAAATCCCAGTTCTAAATATATCAGCGGAAAGTTCAGGGGGTGTCATTTCCAGCGCATTTAGGATCGCCTCTTCCACTTTTGAAATTGACTTATCGAGCGCGTGCGCAATTTCTACATAAGATACATAAATTTCTTTTGGAATACCCGTCATCAGATCCCGCCCGTGAACTGCATAATCAGGTGGAGGATTATCGATCTCGGTCATGGCAGCACCTACTTCAATTTTTACACGCTCTGCGGAACGTTCACCGATTAAAATATTATGTTGCCTGCGCATATATTCTTCAATATTTGCTGTAAACTCATCCCCTGCTATGCGGATGGATTTGTCACATACAATTCCGCCAAGCGCGATCACCGCGATCTCACTGGTACCACCACCGATATCAATGATCATATTTCCCATCGGCTCCTCCACATCGATGCCAATACCTATTGCAGCAGCCATCGGTTCATGGATCAAATACACTTCTTTGCCACCGGCATGTTCAGCACTATCACGTACCGCACGCTTTTCCACCTCAGTAATACCTGAAGGGATACAAATAACCATTTTTAAAGATGGCTGAAATAAATGTTTCCCCGGGTTGATCATTTTGATCATTCCGCGGATCATATGCTCTGCGGCATGGAAATCTGCGATCACACCATCCTTCAAAGGACGTATGGTTTTTATGTTTTCGTGGGTTTTACCATGCATTTGCATCGCTTGTTTACCCACTGCTATCACTCTGCCCGTCATACGATCAATGGCCACAATAGATGGCTCATCAACTACCACTTTATCATTATGAATGATCAATGTATTGGCCGTTCCAAGGTCAATCGCAATTTCCTGTGTTAAAAAGTTAAATAAACCCATTGTTAGTATTGAGTATTGAGATGTTAGTATTGAGACTTATTCTCTGTTTTATAATTTTAAATTTTACTATCGATTTACACAGATTAGTAAATTCGTATAAATTCGTTTTTCGTAGATTAATGTTTAAAATGCCTTGTTCCTGTCATTACCATCGACATTCCATTGTTATCACAATAGGCGACCGAATCTTTATCCTTGATAGAACCTCCCGGCTGTATTACGGATGTTATGCCTGCTTTGTTCGCTATTTCCACACAATCCGGAAACGGAAAAAATGCATCTGAAGCCATCACCGCACCGTTCAGGCTAAAGCCAAAGTTTTCCGCTTTTACGATCGCTTGTTTTAAAGCATCAACACGTGATGTCTGGCCAACCCCGCTTGAAATCAACTGGTTATTTTTCGCAAGGATAATTGTATTTGATTTTGTATGCTTCACTAATTTATTTGCAAACTCCAGATCACGCAGTTCATCCGCTGTTGGTGCGACTTTAGTAACAGTTTGCATATCTTTTTTTGTTTCCGTTTTCAGATCTTTGTCCTGTTCGATCACTCCATTCAACAGGGTACGGAAAGATTTAGCGGGTAATTTGACTTCTTTTTGCTGAAGAATGATCCTGTTTGGTTTTGCTTTCAACAGTTCCATTGCTTTAGCATCATAAGCCGGAGCAATGATCACTTCAAAAAATAATTTATTGATCTCCTCTGCTGCTGCAAAGTCAACCGTTACATTGGTGATCAACACTCCGCCGAACGCACTGGTAGGATCTCCTGCCAGTGCATCCTTCCAGGCATCCACTAACTTAGGGCGGGATGCCAATCCGCAGGCATTGTTATGTTTCAAAATAGCAAAGGTGGTATCTTTAAACTCTGCTATCAGGCTGACAGCTGCATCCACATCCAATAAATTATTGTAGGATAATTCCTTACCGCTATGTTGTGTAAACATTTCTTCCAACCTGCCATAAAACACACCTTTTTGATGAGGGTTCTCACCATAACGCAACACTTTTGAAGTTTGAATGCTTTGTTTGAATGCAACTGAACTATTACCATTAAAATAATTAAAAATAGCAGTATCATAATGTGATGACACATTGAATGCCGCCCCCGCTAATATTTTACGCTGCTCTAATGTAGATGAACCCTTTCCTTCAGTTAATATATTCTGCACATATGCATATTCATTTTTGGAAGGAACGATTACTACATCTTTATAATTTTTAGCAGCTGCACGTATCAATGAAATACCACCAATATCAATCTTTTCAATAATTGCTTGTTCTGCAGCTCCTGAGCTAACTGTTTCCTCAAAAGGATATAAATCAACAATCACCAGATCGATTTCAGGGATTTCATATTCTTCCAATTGATCCAGATCACTTTGTAATTCCCTTCTGCTCAATATTCCACCAAAAATTTTCGGATGTAATGTCTTTACACGCCCCCCTAAAATAGAAGGATAAGAAGTAAGCGTTTCTACCGGGGTTACATCAACACCCAGCTTTTCAATGAATTCCTGTGTACCTCCTGTGCTGAATATTTTTACTCCCAATGCTTTCAGTTGATGAATCACAGGCTCTAAATTATCCTTGTAATACACCGAAATAAGTGCATTTTTTATTTTTTTTGATCCGCTCATTATTTTTATAGTTACCACGTAAAAGTAGGAGATTTTTGTTCGCTTGAAGATGCCTTATACACTTTGTTGATAAATGTTTTTTTTGTTAATAATATTATTAAATCCAATTGGTATAACAGCTGTTTTAACGCTTTTGTGAATTCCGGAAAAACGCTAATTCTTTAACTCAAAAAATGGTACATTTGTTTCAATTAATCACGAAGTTTCAAATGATTTTTTTAGGTTTATTTAAAGAGAGTATTTTATTCGCCTTACATGCACTTGGAGTAAATAAACTACGTACTTTCCTTTCCCTGTTGGGCATCACTATTGGTATCTTCGCGATCATTACTGTATTTACCGTAGTGGATTCATTGGAGCAAAACCTCCGCAAAAGCGTAAAAAGTCTGGGGGATGATGTGGTATTTATACAAAAATGGCCCTGGGACTTTGATTCCAATTATCCCTGGTGGAAATACATGAACCGGCCTGTACCTGAATACAATGAATTGGATGAAATATTGCGGCAATGCGATGGTGCGCAGGCTGCCGCATTTGTAATAAGCTCTCAAATAACCCTTAAATATAAAAACAACAACATTGAAAATGTGGATATCACTTGCGGATCTCACCAATACGACAGGGTAAAAAACTTTGAAATTGCCGAGGGCCGTTATTTTACCGATATTGAATCTGCCGCCGGAAGGCCTGTAGCCATTATTGGCGATGCGCTTGCAAAAGCCCTGTTTCCTAATCAAACCCCTTTGGGAGAAACTGTAAAAATAAATGGGGCTAAAGCAATGGTGATAGGTGTTTTTAAAAAAGAGGGAGAAAGTATCTTAGGTGGTACATCTGATACAGAAGTACTGGTTCCCTTAAATTATGCCCGGAGCCTTATTGACATTCGAAACGAAAACCTTGAACCAGAGATCAGGGTAAGGGCAAAAGCCGGCATCAGCAATGAAGAGCTTATCAGTGAACTCACGGGCTTAATGCGAAATATACGTAAAACAAAACCGAGAGCGGAAAACGATTTTGCACTGAATCAAACCAGTTTAATTTC
Source organism: Bacteroidota bacterium (assembly GCA_052389695.1). Taxonomy (GTDB): domain Bacteria; phylum Bacteroidota; class Bacteroidia; order 2-12-FULL-35-15; family 2-12-FULL-35-15; genus 2-12-FULL-35-15. The sequence continues at coordinate 28,030 of JBQTHQ010000008.1, forward strand.
CAACCAGTTCGACAGCCTGTTTGATGTTGTTGGGGTTGCAGGCTGGATCATTGGCGGCTTTTCAATTCTTGTTGGTGGTTTTGGTATCGCCAATATCATGTTTGTTTCAGTAAAAGAACGTACCAATATTATAGGAATTCAAAAATCATTGGGCGCAAAAAATTATTTTATTCTTTTACAATTTTTATTTGAATCGGTGTTCTTATCTGTATTAGGCGGGGTGATCGGCTTATTGATTGTATTTATCATTACACTTCTTGCAGGTGATTCTTTTGGTATGGATGTAACACTAAGCCGATCCAACATTATTTTAGGATTTACTATTTCTATTCTGATCGGTGTGGTTTCGGGATTTGTTCCTGCTTATGGTGCTTCGCAGCTGGATCCGGTGGAGGCGATAAGGAGTAATTAAGCAAAGTGAATAGACAGTAGGCAATTGGACAGTTAGCAATATTAAGACTTTCAAAAAAATTTAACCGCAGAGAACGCAGAGAAAACACGGAGAACGGAAAAGAAAAGCAAAAAATATGGGCTATAAAAATGTTTGTTTAGGTTGCAGAAAAGCCTTTAATCGAACTCTTAATACTGAGAAAAAGATATTTAAGTGTCCTGAATGTAGTAAAGACACGACATCTTTATCGCATCGTTTTAGGCCTCCAGTTAAAAACGACTTGTCTAAATGGGCAGTAGTTAAACTTCTTATTGAAAATGGTTTCACCTACGATCACATTTATTTAAAAATCGAAACAAATAATGGAGTAAAATCTTATTCTGGTTACGCCAAATACCCCGAAAATATAAGAGATGCTAGAGAGTTTATTGAAAAATATAAAGATCAAGTAGCAAACACAGATTCGTAAATTCGTATAGATTCGTTATCTGTATCCTATTTTCCTACTATCACAAACTCCGTTCTTCTGTTTTTAGCACGCCCTTCCGGAGTATTATTATCAGCAATGGGTTTGGAGGCACCAAATCCTTTAAAAGCGATCAGGCGTTTTTCATCAATTCCTTTTTCAAGTAGTTTGTCCCTGACTGTAAATGCCCGATCAGCAGAAAGTGAAATGTTTGCTTTTTCATTTCCTATATTATCCGTATGACCATACATCTCAATAGTAATTGTTGGATTAGCTTTTAAGAATTCTACGAATTCTTCAATTACGATCATGGAGCGGGGATCTAATTCAGCAGAATTAGTGGTATAGTAAATATTGTTCAAGGGATAAGTTTCTCCTACCTTAACAGTATCTACCGGCATATTTACCTTTACCGGTTTAGAGCTTTTAATGGAATCTTTTGAGATCAACTGGGAACTGAATGCATAATTATCTTTTTTCACTGTAATGATCAGATCGTTTTTCACTTTCGTATTTACTACCACCGCATAATCCCCTGTAATTGTATCTACCATTGCTTCTGTCACCTTTTTGGTAACAGCATCCTTCACTTCTACTTTAAAATCTTTTTTCTCTGTATTTCCTTTATCTTCCACTTTTCCTTTAAAGAAAGCTACTTCATCCGGACGCGCTTCTTTATATAATTCAAAAGAATAAATATCATGTTTACCAACACTTTTTCCTTTTGCACGGGAAGGTTCATTGGATGCAAAATATCCCAAATGGCCATCGGTACTTACAAAAAAACCAAGGTCATCTGCCACTGTATTGATAGGGATTCCAATGTTTTTAGGCTCTCCCCATTTCCCATCTTCACCTTTGCGGGAAAGAAAAATATCAAAACCTCCTACCCCCGGTTGTCCGTCGGATGAAAAATAAATAGTCTGAAAATCGGAGTGAATAAATGGTGTTTTTTCATCAGCACTGGTATTAATAACAGGACCAAGGTTTTCGGGTTTGCTCCATATACCGGTTACAATATCTTTAACGGTTACATACAGATCAACGCCACCGCGACCACCTTTTCTATCACTTGCAAAATAAAGTGTTTTTCCATCCGATGCAATGGTGGGTTGTGAATCCCAACGCTCCGGATCATTGATACCCTCTACTTTTTTAGCTACTGTCCATTCACCATTTATATTATCTGAATAATAAATATCACAATTAATGGTAGCGCCACCTTCATCTTTGCAGGTTGTGAAAAACAAATGTTTATTATCAATGGACATGGTTGCACCGCCTTCGCTTCCATTTTTATTGAAAGGATGAGGCATGCGTTGTCCTTTTGTAAATTTTCCCGTTTGATCCCTTTTACTGTAGCTAAACAGTTCCAGTTCTTTATCTGTTTCATAAACAAGGTCCTTATTGGTATAAGGTTGTCTGCGTGTAAACAGCATCATTTCATCATCAGCGGAAATTATAGGCAGGTATTCATCTCTTTCTGTACAAATTCCTGGAACAGGGTAAGGATCAAAAGGGACAATATTTTTGGCAAGTTCATCGTATAATTTTGCATACTTCAACATTGTCTTTGCCTGCTTCAGCAATTCATCATAATTCTTATTGAATTTTTTGTCATCATCGCTTTTAAAATTCAGATAGTCTTTTAAATATTTTGCAGACTCCTGCCATTTTTCTTCTTCAAAATAAATAAATGCCAGATAATAATAGGGATCAGAATGATATTTAGGGCATAGCTCAATTACCTTTTTTAAATAGGGTTCAATAGGTTTGAATGGAGCATCTGCATATATCATGGTTCTGATACGTTCATCTGCATAAGCAAAATTGGCTTCCACATAATCAGGCTCAAGGTCAATTGCCTGTTTTAGAAATGCTAAACGTTCTTCTTTTTTATTTTTTTTATCTGTTCCCTGCTCATACAATTTCTTCGCTTTCTTATTTTCTATTTCAGGACAAGGTGTTTCGTCCTGTGCGAAGGAAGAAAAAGCAAACGCTAATAAAAACAGTAATATAAAAAATTTAAATCTCATAATTGATTACGCTATATTCTAAACATCCCCCTACAACACACAATCACACGCACTCCCCCTCTCTCATCACACAACCATGCACTCAAGGGGGACTTTTTCTCAATACTCAAATCTAATATCTCAAATCTATTTATTGCAACTTCTTATCTGACTCTGCTTTTGCATTGATCAAAATCTGGTCCGCTTTTTTATTTGCTTCATCAAGTATTACCTGGGCTTTTTTATCTACTTCTTTTTTAGCAGCAGGTGCAGCGGCCTTAGCGGTAACTTTCGCGATCGGATTTTTTATAGTTTCAATATTTTTATCAATTGCAGCATAACCTTCTACTTTTGTTTTTTCTGCCAACACAGCTGCGTCAGCTTTAATTTTATCAACTTCCGCTTGCGCATCTTTCATGATCTTTTCAGACTCTTCTCTGGCTTTTTGTTTTGCCATATCCACTCCCTGTGTTACCATTTCTTTTACTGTTTCCTTGGTATCACCTTTCTCTTTTGAATTAAACAGATCGGTCTTTAAAGTCGGTTTGGTTACAGTACCGCCAAACAAGGCTTTGATCTTGATCTTGTCGCCCAATTTTACATTGGTTCCAGCTTGTTTATTGATCTGATCAAGAATGCTGTTTGCAGCCGCATTCGCTTGTCCGCCGAATTCAGCACGCGGAATTTCCAGTGCCCAGGTATAATCAATGGTCTGGTCGAAACCGGTTGATCCTTTCACCTTACCTGTTATATTACCTGATTTTATTGGCATCTCCTCTACTTCTACTCTGCCATCTTTAAATGCGTAGCTGGCATTCACATCTTCCAATGTCAACTTTTTGTATTTCTCTTGTTTTAATGCATCAGCTAATTTATTCAACGGTTCAAAGCCTTCCAATACAACACTCTTGGTTTGCAGCTTACCACCACCGGTCAATGTAGTTAACACAGGCTCCATGTGTTCATCCAAAGCAGTTGTAAATTTCATCTGGGTACCAAATTTACCTTTGGCATACTGCCCAATTGGAGCAAGTTTTTTAACGGAATTGAAAGAATTAAAAGTTTTAGGTATATCAAAACCTGCAATGTCCACATCAAAATCAACCAATGGTTTCTTTTCATTTTGAGTATTATAAACACCGGTAAGCATCATGGTTCCTTCCAACTCCTTCATATCCATTTTTAAATGATCCAGCGACATTTTGCTATCGCGAATTGTTACCCCGCCAGAAATATTGGTAATATCTAAATTATCATATAACATGCGGGCAACTCCGGCATTTAATTTCACATCCAAATTGTTTGGCACAACAAAAATTGTCATTGGCACCGTATCAACCACAGCAGTAGCTGCAGTAGCGCTATCTTCTGCCATTAATTCATTCAGATCAATCAGAGAAGAATTTAAACTGAATGAACCTTTTAATAAGGAATCTTTCAGTGCATATTGCAGGAAGTTTTCAATTTTTCCATTCATCTGGAAATCGCTTTTACCAACTTTTGCATCCAATTGTGAAAGTTCCACAAATTGAGGGGTGAAATTCAAATACAATTTACTGATCTGGGTAGGGAAGCTTAATGATTTAGATTGATAGTTCATATCCAGAATACCCAATTGTCCTTTTGCATCAAACTCTTCGTATCGTTCTTTTTCTATGGACGACATACGGCCTTTCATCTTCACATCAGCAGTGATCAACCCGTTGAGGTCATCACCTTTTTCAAGAGGCATTACATCCTTTACAGTCGCTAAATTAATTTTCGCCAATACTTCTGCCCATATATTCGCATCTGAAACGGGTGTGGAAACATGCATTTTCGCATCAACAGGATTTCCGGCCATTTCTATGTGAAATTTATTTAAATCGATAACAGTTGCATCGGGATCACCTGTTTTATTGTCGACAACCAGATCCACCTGAATATTGTTTACAGATTTGGGCAATGAGGGATATTGAAACATTGCATCTTTAATTAGCAATCTTCCACCAAAAGCGGGCATTTTTTTATCATTATAAACACCTTTTGCAAAACCATCCAATGCTAATGATCCTGAAGTTTTTACATCTTTAAAGCTATCGGTATAAGCACCGGGAACAAGCGATAGAATATTTTTAAATTCGGTTTGATTCGCTTTAAATTTCAGATCCATATCCATATCATCTTTGGGCATCGCGAAATAACCATCCAAACCAAGTGTCAATTCATTGAAAGAGAATTCATTTTCTTTAAATGTAAATTTAAAGTTGGGCATATCGGCATCCATATCTGATTTAATGCGTGTCTTCACTTTGCTCATATAAGTAACCCCGCCATAAGCCATTGTCATTTTCTCAATTTCTGTAAGCGTTTCCAATAAAAAGTGATCAGAACCAAAATCACCGCTCAAGGTGTGGTTCATATTGTACAGCTCGGTTTTAAAATCCATTGAAGCATCATCATACAAGATGTATGCATTTTTAATTTCAAATTTTTCCAATGTCATTTTAAATGGTGCCGAAGCAGCTGTATCCACAGCCGTTGTATCTGCAGAAGGTTTAGCAATATCCCAGTTCGCCTTTCCGTCTTTCAAAACCAAGGCGTGAATGCGTGGCTGATCAATAGAAATAGTATTGATCTTATATTCATCACCTTTGATCACACTCATCAGGTTTAAACCTACCGTCAGATTTTTAGCATACAATAAAGTATCACCCTCAAAGTCACCGATATTGGCTACACTCACGCTATCCACCGAAAGTGTAAAATCCGGAAATGAACTGATCAGGCTCAGGTCAAAATCACCAAAGTTGACTTTTGCATTCAAATTTTCATTGGCTGCATCTTTTACCAATTGCACAATTTGACTCTTGAACAAGAATGGTACTGCAATGATCAATAGCAAAAGGATCAGAAAACTAATTCCTGTCCACTTAAGGATCCTGCCTACTAAACTTTTTTTCTTTTTTGGTGTTTCTGTTGTCATAGCTCTACGAATTACGAATTTATACGAATATACTGATCTGTGTTTGTTATCGGTTAATGGTTAATAGTTAATGGCTATCTGTTATTTCTATTGTCTATTGCCAACTGCATAATTGCCTAGTTTATCATTTCCTGCCACTTACTTATCACTGCCTGATCCACACTGTAGCCTTTACTAATAGCTAGGTTTGCATCTTCAACAGCTTTTGCATAATTTCCCTTCGACTCATGGACCAATGCACGGAAATAAAATATTTTCCCTTCATTTGACCTTAATTGTTCCGCTTTATTATACTGTTCAATTGCCAAATCATATTTCCCACTTTTATAATATGCTACTCCCATATTGATCATTCCATCTGCGTTATCCGGAGTTTTGATCAATGCTCTTTTAAAATCTTCGATACCCAACTCATATTTCCCAAGGAAATCTGTATAAATAACACCCCTGTTAAAGAACGTTTGTCCTTCTGTTGTGTCTAACTCTATTGATTTATTATAATCGAGGAGGGCCTTTTCATAATTTTGTTTACGTTGATAAGAAAGTCCCCTGTTCAAATATAAACGAAAAAATTCAGGATCAATTTGTATACCACGATTAAAATCTGCTATTGCCTTATCGTATTCCTTAAATTCATTGTACATATAGCCCCGGTTATTGTAGGCAATTTTCGAATCAGGATATTTTTTGATCACATCGCTCCAGAACTCCACACTGTTATGCCAGATCTTGGTTCTTCCCCAAGTAGCAATTAAAAGAAAAAGGATATAACCTGCTACAATATATCCCAAGTAATTTTTCAGCCCTTCCATAAATTTATACTGGGAAGCATTACAAATCACATGGGCCAACACAAATGACAATCCAATGTAAGGTATGTATGTATATCGCTCTGCCATAATGGTTTCGCCAACAGGTAAAAATTGCAATACAGGAAAAATGGTTGCTCCGAAAAATAATATTCCCCATAAAATAGTTTTGTCTTTTCGAATCTTAAACGCGAAAAAGAGTAATACTAAAACAATCAATGGTGACAAGTAAAGAATTAAAGGAAGAGTTTCTCCTTGAAGGAAGGGATATGGGTGATAACCTGCCATACCAAAAGGAACAAAAGCTTTAACGATATACATCAGCAAACCATAATTACCCGAAAAGAAACTATTAAGCGGAGAAATATGAAGTGCGTTTACCGCCAGGGTTGTTTTTTGTGCTATGAAAGTAATGTAACCAAAGAATAAAGTCAGCGCTATATACGGGATCTTTTCAAGGATCACTTTTTTATCATATTTCCGTTCGTATAAAAGATCAATCAGAATAATAATAGCTGTAAGTGTTACTGCTTGTCCTTTTGAGAGTATTGAGCAAATAAAACATAACAAAGAATAAATAAAGTATTTTGATTCGTTCTTTAAAAGATATTGTACATAAGCCAGCAAAGAAAGCAGATAAAAAAAAGCATATAGTACATCTCTACGCTCCGCCACCCATGCAACGGACTCTACATGCATGGGATGAATACCAAATAACAAAGCGGTGAGTGCAGCTACCCATTTTTGTTTTTTTGTCAGATGATAAATAAAAAAGAAAACCAGTAATGTATTTGCCAGGTGAATAATAACATTGGTGGTATGAAAAACAGCAGGGTTCAATCCGGATATACTGTAATCAATAGCGTATGTTAATATGGTAAGCGGACAATAGTTACCCATGTAGAAATTGCTGAACATGGCAGCAATATTTTTGAAGGAAAGACTTGTAATATCTACATTTCCAAGAACAAAAGTAGGATCATCCCAATTTACAAAGTCGCTGCCTTTTAAAGGAAAATAGGCAATAATGGTAAGTATTATAATACCGGCAGGAAGTAACCAAAAATATTTCCCAGTATTTTTTTGAGAACTTTGATTATTTTTTTTCTGCTGATTTTTTTTACTCATTGGTAATAAATGACCCTTTACAATTTCCCAATCTTAGCTCTCAATAAATGATCAACCAGCACAAGCGCGGCCATAGCCTCAACAATAGGTACAGCACGTGGCAATACACAAGGATCATGTCGGCCTTTACCCATCATTTCAACAGCTTCACCTTTTGAGTTTACGGTATCTTGTTTTTGCATAATAGTGGCGACAGGTTTAAATGCCACGCGGAAATATATATCTTCTCCGTTGCTGATACCACCTTGTATTCCACCCGAATGGTTAGACCTCACCCCTATCCCCTTTCCCAAGGAGAGGGGGACAAATGCATCATTGTGTTGTGAGCCATTCATTTTCACGCCTTCAAAACCACTACCGTATTCAAAACCCTTTACTGCATTAATGCTCAACATGGCTTTTCCAAGATCCGCATGTAGTTTATCAAACACCGGTTCTCCCATACCTACAGGAGTTCCTTTAACAACACAGGAAATTACTCCACCAATAGTATCACCTGCTTTTCTTACTTGTTCGATCTTTTGGATCATGGTATCTGCAAGCAATGTATCCGGACAACGAACAATATTAGAATCTATCTTGCTTAAGTCAAGGTCGTTGTATGATTTTAATAGTTTTATATCACCAACCTGCGAAGTAAAAGCATTAATGATAATTCCGTTTTGTTTTAAGATCAGTTTCGCGATCGCGCCCGCCACTACCCTACTCACTGTTTCACGTGCAGATGATCGGCCACCACCACGATGATCGCGCATTCCGTATTTGGCATCATAAGTATAATCCGCGTGAGATGGACGATACACATCTTTATTATGGTCGTAATCTTTTGATTTTTGGTTTTCATTGCGGATAATAAATCCTATGGGTGTTCCCATCGTTTTACCTTCAAAAATACCCGATAAAAATTCTACTTTATCATCTTCCTTGCGTTGTGTAACAATGTGCGACTGTCCCGGACGTCTTCTGTCAAGCTCCGACTGAATAAAATTCAGGTCGATGCTTAATCCTGCAGGACAACCATCAATAATCCCTCCGAGGGCCTCGCCATGCGATTCGCCGAAAGTGGTAATTGTAAAATTTTTTCCGAAATTATTGCCTGCCATAAGTTTTATTTTTGCTAAACAGGCAAATTTAATGAATTAATAGTTGATATTTTTCGACTGCCAAAAAAATAAAAAACCACCTCATAATCCTCTATTAATACTTATCTTTCAACTTTATTTCCATTTATGAAGATCCTCATAAAAAACATAAAACAATTAGTACAGGTTGAAGAAAGCCCGAAGCTGAAAATTGCGGGAAAGGATATGAAAAAATTATCCTGTATAGATAATGCATGGCTGGCCATTGAAAACGATAAAATTGCCGGTTTTGGAAAAATGGATGATTGGGAGGGTATTGCCGACTGGAGTAATCTAACAGTAATTGATGCGACCGATAAATTAGTATTTCCTTGTTGGTGCGATAGCCATACTCATCTTGTTTATGCCGGCAGCCGTGAAGCTGAATTTGTGGATAGGATCAAGGGATTGACCTATGAACAGATCTTTGAACGTGGCGGCGGGATCTTAAATTCTGCAACAAAATTGCAAGAAGCATCCGAGGAAGAACTAGTTAAAAGTGCTTTGAAACGCCTGAATGAGATAGCTTTACAAGGCACCGGCGCTGTTGAAATAAAAAGCGGTTATGGCTTAAGTGTTGAATCGGAACTAAAAATGTTACGTGTCATCAAAAAATTAAAAACACTTAGTCCGCTTACCATTAAATCCACATTCCTCGGTGCGCATGCTGTTCCGAAGGAGTATCAAACATCAAAACGCAAGTACATAGATCTTATACTTAACGAAATGATGCCAAAGATCGCTGAAGAAAAGCTGGCTGATTATTGCGATGTATTCTGCGAACAGAATTATTTTACTAAAGAAGAAACCGTTGAGATACTTACTGCTGCTAAAAAGTACGGCATGATCCCAAAAGTGCATGCAGAGCAATTAAGTAATTCCGGGGGAGTGTTTGCGGGTATTGAAACGGAAGCTGTTAGTGTCGACCATATAGAATTTATTGGAGATAAAGAAATTGAAGCATTAAAAAGATCAGAGACAATGCCAACTATACTTCCCGGAGCAGCATTTTTTCTGGGATTACCCTTTCCTCCTGCCCGTAAAATGATGGATGCAGGATTATCCCTGGCAGTTGCAAGTGATTACAATCCCGGAAGCAGCCCAAGTGGTAATATGAGTTTAATGATTGCAATCTGTTGCATACAATATAAAATGACACCTGAGGAAGCGATCAATGCGGCAACTATTAATTCTGCTTATGCAATGGGATTGAGCAAAACGCATGGAAATATTGCGATCGGCAAACAAGCTAATGTCTTTATTACAAAGGAAATTCCGAATTATTCTTTTATTCCGTATTCTTATGGCAGTAATTTGATCGAAACAGTTATTATTAATGGACAATTGATAATGAATAATGGAAAATGAAACAAGAGAATATATTAAAAGATAAAAGTTACAAATTTTCGGTTCGGATAGTTAAATTTTACAAGTTTTTTTCCGGTCAAAAAAATGAATATGTTATTTCAAAACAAATATTGAGAAGTGGAACATCCATTGGGGCTATGGTTGAAGAAGCAAACCAGGCAGAAAGCAAAGCCGACTTTATACATAAGCTATCGATCGCAAACAAAGAAGCTAACGAAACTCATTATTGGTTAAGGCTAATAAAAGACACGCAGTTAGTTTCTGAAGATACTTTACCTTTACAAAATGATTGTGAAGAGTTAATAAAGCTTCTTACAGCAATAATAAAATCATCCAAAAGAAATATTTCAAAATAATTATTAATTATTAATTTTCAATTATGAATTATCAATTAATAGAATGTGTTCCCAACTTCAGCGAAGGACACGACATGGGCATTATCAAACAGATCACCAACGAAATTGAATCGGTGGATGGTATAAAATTATTGAATGTTGACCCGGGTAAAGCTACCAATCGTACCGTTGTGACTTTTGTAGGAAAACCCGAAGCTGTTGTAGAAGCCGCTTTTCTTGCCATTAAAAAAGCATGTGAGCTCATCGATATGAGTAAACATAAAGGAGAACACCCCCGCATGGGCGCTACGGATGTTTGTCCGCTTATTCCAATTGCCGGTATTAGTATGGAAGAAACAGCAGCATATGCAAAACAACTGGCTGTAAGAGTTGGCAAAGAATTAGGCATTGCAGTTTATTTGTATGAATCTGCGCAACCGAATAAAAACCGGAGCAATCTTTCTGTGATCCGTTCAGGAGAATACGAAGGATTCTTTAAAAAAATAAAATTACCTGAATGGGCACCTGATTGCGGTCCCTGTGAACATTCTGCCAAATCCGGCTCTACCGTAATTGGTGCACGTGATTTTTTAGTGGCATATAATATTAATCTAAATACTACTTCTGTCCGCAGGGCTAATTCCATTGCTTTTGACGTTCGTGAAACAGGACGGGTAAAACGTGAAGGAAACCCTGTAACCGGCAAAATAGTTACGGATGCAAAAGGAAATCCGGTTTATATCCCCGGCACATTAAAGAGTGTAAAAGCGATCGGCTGGTACATTGAAGAATATGGTGTTGCGCAAATATCTATGAACCTGACGAATATCAACATAACACCGGTGCATATTGCTTTTGATGAAGTTAGCAAAAAAGCACAGGAGCGTGGTATTCGTGTAACCGGTTCCGAACTGGTTGGATTGATCCCATTAAAAGCACTTTTAGATGCGGGAAAATATTTTCTTGAAAAACAAAACCGCTCAATCGGTGTGTCCGAAAAAGAACTGATAAAAATTGCGGTAAAATCGCTTGGACTGGATGAGCTAGGCTTCTTCAAACCGGAAGAGCGCATCATTGAATATTTATTAAAAGATGTTTCAAAAGCCCGCCTGGTTAAAATGGACCTTATTGAGTTTGCTGATGAAACAGCGAGTGAAAGTCCGGCTCCTGGTGGCGGCTCCATATCGGCGTATGTAGGGGCATTGGGAATTTCATTGGGGACAATGGTTGCCAACTTATCTTCCCATAAACCCGGCTGGGATGAGCGCTGGAAAGAATTTTCCAATTGGGCAGAAAAAGGCCAGAATTATAAAAATGAGTTATTGAAACTGGTTGATGAAGATACCAATGCTTTTAATAAAATAATGACTGCTTTTGCATTGCCTAAAACAACTGATGAAGAAAAGAAAACACGCACTGCAGCCATACAGGAAGCCACCAAATACGCAACTGAAGTGCCTTTCAAGGTAATGCAGCTAGCTCATGATTCAATGGTAATTATAAAAGCGATGGCTGAAACAGGCAACCCCAATTCAGTTTCAGATGCCGGTGTTGGTGCATTGTGTGCACGTTCGGCTGTAATGGGTGCTTTTTTAAATGTAAAAATAAATGCGGCATCGCTTACAGATAAAGCTTTTACAGAGCAACTTATTTCAAAAGGAAACGTATTAGAGAGAAATGCTCAACAACTCGAAACAGAAATTTTGAGTATTGTAAATGCTAAGATCTAAGTTATGTCATTTATCCAGTCAATAAAAAGAGCGATTCGGAGTCATCCTACATTCCGGAGGCATTTCTTTTCTTTTCCTTTCAGACTGGTTTTACTTGATATTAAAAAGAATCAACTTTTATTATTATTCTGGTTATTCTTTTTTGGGGTCATTACCAACCAGGTAGCCCAAAGTTATGGTGTGGGGTTTCTTTTTCTTGGACCTGAATATTCCGACAATATCAACATGGTTTCCTATTTTATAACAGGCTTTGCCTGTGGTGGTTTTATCATGGCGTATAATATAGCCAGCTATATTAAAAATGCTTTCAGATTTCCATTCCTTGCAACATTACAAAACCCCTTTCTAAAATATTGCATCAACAATGTTGTTATCCCGCTCATTTTTATTTTGTTATACATCTACCGCATTATCGACTTTTTAAAAGCGGAAGGCAATGTTTCCAATATGGAGATCTTTATGCTAATCTTAAGTTTTATAGCAGGTAATTTATTTTTGATTTTTATCTCTTTCACTTATTTTTTTCGTACCACAAAAAATATTACCAAACTTTACGGGATAGAGCATTCAGAAACAATACCTCTTAAAAACATAATTTCCAAAGGACATTCCGGTGAACGCAATCTTAATCTTATAAAAGAATCCCGCGACTGGTATGTTGAAACGTACATGGTCACCCCATTTAAAAGGAGGCTGGTACGTTCGGTAAGGCATTATAAAAAGGAAATGCTGAAGGCAGTACTTAAACAAAATCATAAGGCGGCCTTTTTTTTCCAATTGTTGTCAATCATCAGTTTGGTTTTATTGGGATTGTTTTCAAAAGTAGCTGCGCTTGAAATACCTGCAAGTGCCAGCATTTTTCTACTGTTTACCATGTTTATCATGTTGTTCAGCTCTTTCTATACCTGGTTTAGGGGATGGTCAACAGTTATTTTTATTTTCTTTTTGATCGCGTTCAATTATCTGCACAAAATCAATTTCTTATCCACCCAAAATAAAGCCTACGGCCTGAATTATCAAAAGGAGAAAGCGGCATATAGCTATGATAATTTTAAAAAAATGGATACGGATTATGACCAACTGAAACAAGACATTGACAATACATTAGCCATTCTGAATAAGTGGAAAGCCAAAAACACATTCTCAGATCCAAATAAAAAACCAAAGATCGTATTTATCAATACCAGCGGCGGTGGAGTACGTTCCTCATTATGGACCGTATACACTTTGCAACACGCTGATAAATTATTGAATGGGAAATTATTAAGCCAAATACAACTCATTACCGGATCATCGGGAGGAATGATCGGGGCTGCTTATTTAAGGGAATTGTATTTACAAAAACAAAAACACAAGCTGGATAATTATTATTCACCTGCATACCTTACCAATATATCAAAGGATATATTAAATCCCATCGCATTTACAATCGCCACCAGTGAATGGTTATTCCCTTTGAAGGATTTTAAACTTGATGGCAAGTACTACCCCCAAGACAGGGGTTATGCATTTGAGCAGAAATTACTTGAAAATACTGAAGGCGCTTTAAATAAACGCTTAGGTGATTATCAAATGCCTGAAGCAAAAGCATATATACCGATGATGGTATTTTCTCCCTCCATTGTAAACGATGGAAGAAAATTGCTTATATCACCTCAGGGCATTTCTTATTTAACACAAAATGCAAAGAGTGATGATTTGAGCTACAATAAATTATTTGATGCTGTTGAATATTCAAGGATCTTCGAAGAACAGGATGCGCATAAAACTTTATTCACCAGTGTTTTAAGAATGAGCGCTACTTTCCCTTATATATCTCCGGTGGTTTCATTACCTACCGAACCCCGCATAGAACTTTTGGATGCAGGATTACGTGATAATTATGGTCTTGAAACCAGCCTGAGATTTATTAAAACCTTTAATGACTGGATAGCTATGAACACCAGTGGCATTGTCATTATCCAAATACGCGACAAACATAAAAATGTACCGATAGATGAAAACCCTTCACAGACATTGATACAAGCATTGAGCAGACCTATGGGCAGTTTTTACGGAAATCTTTTTGCAGTACAGGATTATAATCAGAACCAACAAATACAAATGGCAGGGCTTTGGTGTAAATCACCTATTGAGATTATTGACCTTCAATTGCGAAATAATCAACAAGATCATATCTCCTTGAGCTGGCACTTAACCAATAAAGAAAAAAGAAAAGTATTGGAATCGCTTACCCTACCTGAAAACCAGGATGCTATCAAACGGATTGTGGAGTTGTTGAAGTAAAATTTAGAGTAAATAGACCTGGCAGGTTTTAAAAACCTGCCAGGTCTTGCTTTTGATTATATTATCAATTCAAACTGCTTACTTCCTATAGATTTTCCATTCACCATAATCTCCACTTCATGCTTTCCCGCATAGTGCTTACGAGTGGTAAAATTTTTTAAAATTTGTTTTTTAGTTATATGAACACACTGTTTCGGTTTTAAATTAAGTTCTTTCAGCTTAAATACTTTAGGTGTCTGTCCTCCCGACTTTTTTGCATAATGGATCACATAATCAATTACCAGCTTTTGTGATTTTGCTTTTTCTGAAATCAAATCAAAACTAAATTCCAACACTTCTCCCAGTTTGATTTTTGCCCTTTTGAGTTTAAAATTCTCTAAATGTACTTTAGCATTTTTTTCAAAATCAAAAACAGCAAGGGAACCTGCATGTCCTTTTTTTATTAATGTTCGGCTGGCATGTTTGATTATCCAGGCAGTATATGGATTGGTTTTATCCCAGGTATTAATGAGGTTTAGCATATAATCTGTATTCTCTTTGGAAATATCATTCAAATGATTGGCCACCGATTTTCTTACATACAATTCTTCATCGGATTTTAATTTTTCAAGAATAGACCTAGTGGCTTTGGGATCTTTAATTACTTCATCCAGTTTAAATGACCAGGGCAAACGCGGCCGGCTGCCCTCTGACGCAAGACGTCTTACATGAAAATTTTTATCTTCCGCCCATTTATTCATCACCTGAATGGTTTTAGAAAAATCACGCTTTAAAAATTCACGAATAGCAAATTCTGAGGAACCATATTGAGTAAAATATTTCAGAGCCTCCATGGATAAATGGAAATCATTATGTCCAAATAACCCAACAAAATCAGGAAATACCAGTGAAGTATAACCGGTTTTTAAATTGGGTACAACCTTAAACAATAGTTCCATTGACCTTTTATAATCAGCAGGCAAATACTGTTTTAACACCATAGAAGTATTTCGCAAACGCTGATTCAATGATAATTGATCCAATTCGCTAGTAACTTCTTTCAGGAATTTATCCGGATGGAAATTTTTATCGGCTTTACTAAATTCCAAAGCTAATTGATCATAGTATTTTTTATTGAACATTTCTTTTAATGGCTCCATCAGTACAAAATATGAATATTGTTTAAATTTACAAATACTGGAAATAAGCCGCTATAATGCAGTATAAATTAATAAATTGTATCTTCGTAAACCAACACTGGATTGATTATTCTATGAAAACTCTTTTAAAATATTTTAGCTGTATTGTCTCATTATCATTTATTATGGCCGGCTGTGTAAATTACAGAAAACTGGTAACTGACGAAATTGTTTTTATAGATGGAAGCTCTCAAACGGGTACCATTATAAAATGTGACTCTATGAATCTGAGGGTCAAAAAAGCAGATGAATCCATCAGCATCTTGCCTTGGTCAATTGTTGACACAGTACAGGGAAAGAAATACAAAACTCTTTGGTTAGGGGCCAATTTTGGATATTATAACATACCTTATTTCTCCGTATTCAGAAATGAAGCCATTACAGGAAAACAGGCAGGAATGCAGGGAAAAATCGGTTTAGCATTCAGAGGAAATAAACTGTACTATTTTAATTTAACCTATTCCCCCGCCAAACCATATAAAATAAGCAAATTCGGGTTTGGCTATCAACGATATTTAGGCAGGGGTTATTTAACTAAGCACAGTCCATTCTGGGGTACGGAATTCAATTTAATGAATGTTGAATTTAACAATGGCCCGCAATTGACCCTGGAACCTTTTACAGGATTTGATAAAAAACTGAATGAATACCTGCGGATCCATTTTAAATTTGGATTGCAATTTAATTTAGCGAATAAAAATAACCAAACCGGGTTCAATACCACCATTGGAATTCAATTTATGAAAAGGAATTTTAAAAAACATTATGCTATACTTAACAAGGAGCATAGAATATCCAGATATTGAAAAATCTCATACTTGCCATATTATTATTTTTCGGCTTAAGCTCATCATCACAAAACGGCAGCTTGGTCTTTAATGACAGTGTTTTACATACACTCAAAATTGAAACAGACCTGCCTAATTGGTTTGAAACATTAGAACAGGATTTTCAAAATAATTTTTCAAACCCTGAAATATATCCTGAAATATACCGTAAATGTAAAGTTACCTGGGATGGCATGGTTTATAATGAATGTGGATTCAGGGAAAAAGGGAATGCATCCAATACACTTACCAATTTTGGAAAAAAGAAACCATTTAAAATATCCTTTGATGAATTTTTAACAAACCAAACATTAGATGGATTAAAAAAAATAAACCTGAATAATTTTACCAATGACCCTTCTTTACTTCATGATGCAATTGCATTCAAACTTTTCAGGGATGCAGGTTTACTTGCTTCAAGGACATCTTATACCAAATTATGGATAAACGGGGAATATATCGGGCTGTATATTGCAATTGAGAATGTAGATAAGACTTTTTTAAAATCTAAGTTCGGCAGTAAAGGTAATGATGGTAATTTATACAAAACAGACAGGGGAGCAAGTGTCCCATTGAACTGGTTGGGTCCGGAATCAGCAGGATACAAAAAGCAGGGATTAAAATTAACAACCAATGAAACAAAAGATGACTGGTCGAAACTGACAAGCTTTATTGATATGATCAATAATGATCATTCACCTGATTTTAAACAAAAACTGGAAAGCCGTTTTGATGTACATGCATATTTAAAAGTACTGGCAATTGAAAAATGCATCAGAAGCTGGGACAGTTATTGCGGAGGCGGTAATAATTTTTATTTATATGATCATCCCGATGGAAAAATAAGATGGATCCCCTGGGATATGAATGAAACATTCCAGGATATAAAAGTATTAAGCGGAACATCCTTGCTGGATGGTTATTTAGTGCCGGCAAATAAATTTGACGTACGACCTTTACTTAAACGGATATTTGAGGTAGAAGAATGGAAAAATGAATATTTGAATTATGCATGCCATCTTGTACAAACCAACTATACTCTGGATCACTTAGGAAGTTATATTTTAGAGAGGCACAATTTAATTGCCGATGCCTACAGAGATGATCCATATAAAGTTAATTCCTATTCTTCTTTTGAACATTCATTAACGGAGTACAATGAAGATGTTGTTTCACTTACTCATTCAGCTTACGTGCTCCGAATAAATTATCCGGGAATTTATCCCTTCATTCAATCTCAAAGAGAATGGGTGGTAAAGCAATTGGGCGGCTGGGATAGAGAGTGCTCCATTAAAGACAATAGCATATACAATCTGTTTGTGTATCCGAATCCGGTTACTGACCATGTAAATATTTCAAATGAAGTTTCTGGTTTTGATTATGCTCAATTTAAGTTATATGATTTTACAGGAAGGCTCTGCCTGAATACCAAATATGATCTTATGCAGGGAGATTATTATACTTTACAATTGGGAGAGATTCCTTCCGGTATTTATTTATTGATCAAAATTTCCGCTGATGGTAAGATCGGAAGAGCGAAATTAATTGTAAGATAATCTATAATGAAGACTATACATTATACAATTCCATCACCGTAATTTCAGGCAGAATACCCACCCTGCCCGGATAACCTAAAAAGCCTAAACCACGATTTACATAGGTATGCTGATTACCTTCAGTATATAAACCCGCCCACTGTTTATAAGCATATTGTGAAGGGCTCCATTTAAAACCGGGTATTTCTATTCCGAATTGAAAACCATGTGTATGTCCGCTGAATGTAATGTCAATGTCTTTGTATTCTGTTTTCACCTGGTGGCTCCAGTGCGATGGATCATGAGACAAAAGTAATTTCACAGGATATTTTTCAGCTCCGGGATATGCTTTTTTCATATCACCGTATTTAGGAAAGTTAAAACTTCCTCCCCAGTTCTCTATACCTATTACTGCAATTTCCTGATCGCCTCTTTTTAATGCGATGTGTTCATTCATCAATAATTTCCAGCCCAATTGTGCATGAACATTTTTCAGGTCCTGCAAATTTTGTGCTTTTGCTTCCAAACTTTCCCAGCTCGTATAATCACCATAATCATGATTGCCAAGAGTACTGTAAACACCCATTGGCGCTTTTACTTTACTAAGTATTTCAAGGAAAGGATCTGTTTCTTCAGCTTTGTTGTTTACCAGATCACCGGTAAAAAATATAACATCTGCTTTTTGCTGCATTATTATATTTACTGCCTCTGCCAATGGTGCCGTAGAAATAAAACTGCCCGCATGAATATCCGAGATCTGAACTATTTTTAACCCATTAAAAGCAGCAGGCAAATTAGGCAATACTACCTTGATAGTATGTACCTTATAATCAAATGCTGTTTTAAACATTCCGTAAAGGAAGCTCACAAATGGCAAAGCAGCCATACCCACAGCAATATAGTTCAGGAACTTCAAACGGGAGATCGTATGAGGATTTTGAATAATTTCCGCTGCTTCAACATTGGGTTTTGTAAAATAACTGGCGATCCAACGGAACAAACGAATCATATCATCCACAGCGATAAAAACAGAACCAATTATTTTGGAAATAAATGCCAATATCACAAATGCCAATACATACACCTTAAGAAACTTTGGAAGATCAGAAACAGTTAAAACAGTTGGAGATAGAAAAACTAAAAAAGAAAAAACAGTAAAACCCCAATAAATATAAAATACAATATTACGCTTGGTCGCCGAAGCGCCTTTCAATACGGTAACTATTGCCTGATAAAAATACCAGTCAATAAACAAAAGTACTAAACCAATAATTACAAAACGGAGCGGAATGGGCATTTTTATTATTAAAATTAGGAGATAAAACTACGGAAACTATTTTTAATTTTAAAGTTTCCTGAAATAACTCATAGTTTTTAGTCCACTATGTATCCAAAAAGCATTTTACAAATGCTTACAAACCTGCCTGCGGCAAGCAGGTGTGGCGCCTATCCAACAAGGGGAGCAGGCTTGGAGAAGTTTTTTGTATATTTATAGCGCCTAGCAGCTAGTTGGTGCCAATGCCAAGACGGACAACCAACCACACATTTTAGCACATTTGGTTGCCCCATCTCACGGGCAACCGCTTCGCAACCAAAAGAACTAAAATTTTCCCACCGCACGACAGAATATTATCTTTGTGTCTATGGACGTTTTGACCAAAGAACAAAGACGAAAAAATATGCAGGCAATCCGCAACAAGGAGACAAAAGCGGAGATAAAACTGGCCAAAGCTCTTTGTGCAAAGGGACATCGTTACCGTAAAAACAACAAAGCCGTTTTTGGAAAGCCTGACTTGACTTTCAAAAAAATTAAACTTGCAATATTTGTGGACGGTGAGTTTTTCCACGGGCGGGACTGGGAAATAAATAAACACCGTATTCAGACCAACCAAGGGTTTTGGTGGGCAAAAATTGAGGGTAATATTAAGCGAGACAAGGTGGTTTTCGACAAACTAACCTCTAATGGTTGGAAAGTTTTGAGGTTTTGGGATACTGAAGTCCATAAAAATTTAGGATATTGCATAACGAAGATTGAGCGAACCATTAAGATAAGGAAAAATGCCAAAAAAATATTCTGAAATACGGAAAAAACTCAATATTGTAGTTGACAAAACAACGAACAATGACTTGGCACATCTAACCCATTATTTACAAAACCACAAAAACGGAGTTTCACAATACTTTAAGCCTAATGCTACAAGTTATTTGACTGACTTGCACGCGGAATTGAATATTTTACAAGAGCCGGACTTTCAATATTATTTACCAATCAAATGGGATATTCCTTTTCCACCGGAGACAAATCCTAAATTCAAATTTATAGACCTGTTTGCAGGTATTGGTGGTATCAGACTTGCTTTTCAAAATCTTGGTGGCAAATGTGTCTTTACAAGTGAATGGGACACTTACTCTAAGAAAACTTACGAAGCAAATTTTGGCGAAGTTCCCTTTGGTGACATAACGAAAATTTCAGAAAAAGAAATTCCCGATCATGACATTTTACTTGGTGGTTTTCCCTGTCAACCCTTTTCTATTGCGGGAGTTTCAAAGAAAAATGCCTTGGGCAGAGCCCACGGTTTTTTAGATGAAACACAGGGAACATTATTTTTTGATGTTGCAAGAATTATAAAACACAAAAAGCCTTCGGCTTTTATGTTAGAAAATGTAAAAAATCTTGTTTCTCATGATAAGGGAAAAACTTTCAAAGTAATTACCGAAACATTGAAAGAATTGGGATACTCAATTCATTTCAAGGTATTGGATGGAAAATATTTTGTTCCTCAACACAGAGAAAGAATAATTATTGTTGGTTTTAGAAATCAAATTTTTAAAGGCAAAGAATCTTTTGTATTTCCTAAAATGAGCGAAACCAAGTTTGCTATCAAAGACATTTTAGAAACTACTGTAGATAAAAAATATACTCTTTCGGCCCACCTATGGAACTACTTGCAAGAGTATGCTAAAAAACATAAAGCGAAAGGAAACGGTTTTGGCTTTGGGCTTACAGACCTTAATGGCATTTCAAGAACAATGAGTGCAAGATATTACAAAGACGGAGCTGAAATTTTAATTCCTCAAAAAGGTAAATGCCCGAGACGCTTAACACCAAGAGAATGTGCAAGACTTCAAGGCTTTCCAGATACATTTTTAATTCCTGTTTCAGATAATCAGGCATACAAACAGTTTGGCAATTCGGTCGTAACACCATTGATACAGGCGGTTGGAAAAAACATCGTAAAAGAAATTTTAAAGTTAAATGGAGAGCATTCTCACAAAAGCAATAGAGTCAGCGCAGCAGTCTGAAATCGCATATTGCAAATTTCTTGCAGCTAATGATACAAAGGCTACAAATGCACATCAGAGTGGTTATTTGATTAGTAAATCTGCTTGGAGACTTTTTCTAAATCATGAACCTCAGAAAGGTGAAAATTTAAAGGAAGAAATTATAATTAAATGGCAATCAGATTTTGAAACAAGTAGCACTTTCACGTATTATGGCGCTGCAAAAAACGAATTTAGACTTACAAATTTTGGCAGGAACTTTCCTTTTAGAGAAGAAGATAATGTTGGAGATCTTTTTGTTTTATGTAAAAAGGGCAAGGGCTTTTTTGAAGCATATATAATTTCAACAGATGAGGAAATTGATGAGTTTTTTGCAGCATTAAATATTTCGGCAACCGAAACAAATGGAATCATTCCAAAACAATTTGAAGCTACCACAGAAGATAAACTGATGCAGTGTTTCCTTGGGTTTTTGAAATCACTCAAGTTTGAATTTCCAACAACAGTCGACCTTGCAACCAATTCGAGAAATTGTTACCTCGGAGCATACAGTATTACGTCCCAAGTTGTAAAAGCAAATCCTGATCGGGAAATTTTGAATTGGCTACATGCAGAATTTCAGCTTTTCAAAGTCATCGAAAATGACAGGTATAATAGCAGAATAAAAACACCTTTCAAGACAGTTGAAGAACTTGTTGAAACCGCAAACACAATTTTGAACAGGAGAAAAAGCCGAGCAGGAAAATCCCTTGAACATCATCTTTCTGAAATTTTCAGAACATTTCAACTTTCTTATGCAACCCAAGCAGTAACGGAAGACAATAAGAAACCGGATTTTCTTTTTCCAAATGTTGATGCTTATTACAATGAGAAATTTAGTGCAAAGAAATTAGTTATGCTCGCATCCAAGACAACCTGCAAAGACCGTTGGCGACAGATATTAAATGAGGCAGACCGCATTAAAACAAAACATCTTTTTACTTTACAGCAGGGAATTTCTAAAAACCAGCTTGAAGAAATGTATAAATACAATGTGTGTTTGGTCGTACCAAAACAATATTTGACGAGTTTTCCTGCCGACTTCAGAGAAAGAATTTTAACGCTGGACAGTTTTGTAAATCATATTCAGGCGACACAGAAATGAACGCCAACATAGTTGCACACCCATTTGCAAGCCACACAAAACAACCCTCAAACCAAAGCTTATAAAAGCGTGTGCAATCTAATCCGCCACAA
The DNA here is from genome assembly GCA_052389695.1 of Bacteroidota bacterium. GTDB lineage: Bacteria > Bacteroidota > Bacteroidia > 2-12-FULL-35-15 > 2-12-FULL-35-15 > 2-12-FULL-35-15. Next base: position 50,702 of record JBQTHQ010000008.1, read on the forward strand.
CGCCAAGCCGTCAACCGTTATACTTCCCTAACCTTATTCTTCTCCTCTATCCACTTCGACATGTATTTTGAACTTACCATACTGTGATGCATTAACATGTTACCGGTAAAGTTTTGTTTGCGATGATCTTCTAAATTATTTTGCAGTGCTAAAATTCGTTGGATTAATTCCGCCCCCAATAATTCTTTTGAGTAAATAACATTGATAATATTTTTACCCTTGGCTTGTGATTGCTGCCAAAGAATATTATCAGTGTATAATTTCACAGCGGCCTCAGCTAAACTTTTTGCATCATTTTCAATTGATCCACTCCACTCCAAATTTCCATGCATGGCTTCTGCACCAATTGAAGTGGTAACGCTGGGCGTACCGCATTGCATAGCTTCTACCAGTTTACCCTTTATACCTGCACCAAAACGTAATGGAGCTAAACACACCCTGGCTTTGCTCATTACTTCCTTAGCATCCTCTGCCCTGCCCTTAACATAAAAACTTTCTTTCGGTTGATGCAATTCATTTACTTTTTGTGAAGGATAGGCGCCATAAATATGTAATTCTGCTTGTGGTAATTTTTTTCGAATTAACGGCCAGATCTCTTCTTTTAAAAATAAAACAGCGTTCCAGTTAGGTTCATGTAAAAAATTACCAATGCTTATAAAATGTTCACGCTCTTCAAAATTTTTCCAGCTATGAATAATTTTATCATCGATAAGATCCAACATAAAAGGAATATAATGTAATAAAGCTTTATCTACTTTAAATTGCTTTTCAAGAATATTCATCTCGAAATCAGAAATGATCAGAGAAAGATCAGAACGATATATACTTGCTACTTCCCGTTTTGCAACATCTTCTGTCAATAAATCATTTACACTAAATTTTCTGTTTTCTTTAAATGCTTTTTGTCGTGCTGAACGCAAACAATGAAGGTCTTCGGTATCCAATATTCTCATTGCTTTCGGGCATTGCTCCACGATACGCCATCCGAATTGCTCTTCGGTCATAAAACGGTCAAATATTACAATATCCGGTTTTAATTGCTGAATGAAGGAATCAAAACTATTATTATTCAGCTCAATAGTTACTTTTTCAACACCTGTCTTTTTAAGATCAAACATAAATTCACTGTCAGCCGCAGCGCTGGCAAAAGTAATTTTCCAGCCTTGTAACTGAAACAATTCGATCAACTGCATCATACGATTTCCGGCAGCGGAGGAACATGGTTCAGGCCAAACAGTACCTATGATCAAAATATGTTGCGGTTTATCCATTGATTTTTGTTATTCCAAACGCAAAGTCTTCGATAAGCTCAGACTGAGCCACATTTTTACTTACAACTTACAACTTATAACTTACAACTTATAACTTTAAACTTATTTCTCAAGACTTACATTTTCATCTCCTTGCCGGTAAGGTAAATAAGTAATGATAAACTGGAACATTTCATCTGTTGTTCGCATGCTTCCTTCCCGCTCTGCTACCAGTCGTGGCGGACTAAAAGGATTATTCGGGTTATGACGGGTATTGTCATATACACCTTCAATATGTATAGTAGCACCACATGGAATTTTCAACATTTTTTTAAACGTATAAAAATACTGCCAGCGGAAATCCCATTTTTTTATCCGGATCAGTGGAATAGTATCACCTTGTGAAGTATATGCATACGCTAAAAAACTCTTGCCCAGCAAATGCATGTGCGGATTAACAGTGAGTATTGAAATATCAAAAGGTAATGTATAATCGGAATGAAAGGTCATAATAGTATCCGGTGGGATCACCAATTTAGGAATAGTTGGAGAAACCCCATACGTTCCCATTTGAAATTCAAGCGTTGGACGCTTTGGTTTTTCCTCTGCAAAAAACACATTAAACGCTGTTTGATCAGTAGTATCCACACGTGAAGGCCCATAATGAATGTCCCTTAGAAAAAGAGCACCTTTTCGTGTCAGTTTAAATCCGCCTATACCATCGGGATAAATCGGGGGTGTAACACCGGGCAAATAATTGGTAACGGACTGTGTGAGTGCAGGAAATGTTTCTCCGTCATCGTTTGGCAAACCTAATTCTTTATAGGCTTGCAATTTATCAGGAAATTTTTCGAGATCAACAACCGTATTTCCTGCAAACACATCTTTCTTTTTGTCAAAATCATAACTTAACAATTGCGCATTCACATGATGAACCAGCTTTTTGTTATCAGGTACTACTTCTATCACGCGCACAAATGTGTCTTTGGCAATTTCATATGGCACACGCATCAATAAGAATTGATCCTGTGCATCGCCTTTTATTTTATACACATCTTTTAATTTAATTACCAGGTCAGGTTTGCCTAATTGTGAGCCTAAGGGGAAGAAAGGAGGTTCAGGTATTTTTGTTGAATCACCGATCAGGCAACCTTCATCCACCCAGCGTGTGATCAGCTGGATTTCCTCATCGGTGAGTACTTTCTCATCTATAAAATGAGAATAAGCGGCATCAGCAGGCCATGGTGGCATAAAGCGTGTTTCTGTAACAAATTTCATTAGTCTGGCACGTGAGGCTGCATCCTGATAGGTCAACAAATTAAACGGGCCTGCTTCACCCGGACGGTGGCAGGATGTACAGTTTTTATAAATAATCGGAGCAACGTGTTCCGAATACGTGATTTGCTGCGGTTTTTCATCTCCATTACAGGAAATAAAAAATGATGCCGCCAGCAACAACAAAAAACAATGTCTTGTATCTTTTAAAACTCTCAACGTTATATAAATGAAAACCACTACAAAATTAAGTGAATGTTCCATATCATATGAATTATTCTTTCAAAGTTACTGCATGTGTATTTATCCTGTTATTTACCTCCTCCTGTAGAAAACAGATAACAGGCAATCCCTATATCGACAGAAAAATAAGTGTCAGCCAACAACAGGCAAGAGAAGAGCAAAAGCTCATTGCCAACCAAAACAAAGCGTATGCCGATCAATTAAAGGAAAACCAAAAAAATATCATAAAAAACAATGATGAATTTTTCGAAAAGAAAAAACAATATAAACACCTTACCAAAGGTAAAAAAAGAGTAAAAAAGTCTAAGGACCGATCTCAATTTTAATTCATCAAGGGGACATAAAATGTCATTAAAACATGATTATCTTTGTTTTGATGGTAAGATTCCGCATTACCCTTATTACTTTAACTTGTGCTTTTGTTTTAAGTACAATGACTTCCTGCCGTAAAAAAGGTCCATACAATCCTTACCTTCATACGAAAACGAAACCAAGTGAGCAACAAGCCAAAGAAAAAAAGAGAATCTTAAGAAAAGGAAATCGGGCTTATAAAAAACAATTAGGAGATAATAGAAAACAAATATTTGGAAGAAGAAAACCTCCGAAGCAATAACATGATCCCGGTCAAAGACTTTATTTTACTTATCCCTTGCTACAATAATGTTGCCGGACTTTCCAGGTCCATTAACAGCATTCAATATCCAATTGATAAGTTTGAAATACTGATTGTAGATGATGGCAGTGCGGTTCCTATTGTTACTGACAATTTTAATAATGCCATTCCGGGAACAACAATTCAAATTATTCGAATTTCACAAAATCAAGGCATAGTAAACGCCTTAAATAGTGGATTAAAAGAATTAAAAACACGTAATGACTATAGATACATTGCCCGCCTGGATGCAGGTGATACTTGTCATCCGGAACGGTTTACAAAGCAGGTTGAATTTTTAGACCTGCACTCCGATGTCTTTCTTTTAGGTTCCTGGTGCAGATTTGAAAACTCAATAACTAAAAAAGGATACAATTATATCACTAAAACAAAACATGAGGATATTATAATAGAAATGCATTATAAATGCTCTTTTATTCATCCTACAGTAATGTTTAGAAAGGAAGTATTAGAAACTATAGGAGTATACCCAACAAATTATCCACATGCGGAGGATTATGTATTTTTTTGGAAGATAATAAAGAAACATAAAACAGCTATATTAGATAAACAATTGGTGATAATTAACTATAAAGATTCCAGCATTTCCTCAAAAAATTATAAAACACAGCTACGAACAAGAAAAAAAATTATAAAACAATTTGGGTCTCTTGCACTTAGTAAGTTAGCAGGCGTTCTATTATTATGGTGTAAATTACTAATCCCGAGGGCAGTCCTTCAAAGAATTAAAACTAATTTACAAGAAGGAGTTTTTCGTTAATGAGTAAATGTTATTGATGACAAATCTAATTATATGAAGAAATTAAAATTTGATTCAGCCCCTGAATGGGTAACAATCATTGGAGAATTCGGACCAAATTGCATTTTACTATTTGGCGAAAAAGCTTTATCGAAGGGCTCAAATAAAAAATTGGCGCTGAATATAAATAAATTATCACCTACTAATAATATATCCTCTATTGAAATTGCAATAGAGGATATGGAAGGACGTATTAATATCTGGTTCGGAGATATTAATAACAAAATAAATTTTAATACAGGAACAAAGGGCAATTATAATATTACCATGTATAAGAATTCGGCACTGCTCATTGGAGAGAATACTACTGCCAATTCGATAAGGATTGTTTGTGATAATTCTATTGTAGAAACGGGACGGGACTGTATGTTTTCTGATGAAATACTTATCCAATCCGCTGATCAACATGGCATAGTAGATCTGGAAACAAAACAAATAATTAATTCTCACAAAAGAAAAGTTGTTTTGGGTGATCACATTTGGGTTGGGAGAAGAGCAATTATAATGCCCGATGTAAACATAGGAGATGGTTCAATTATTGGAACAGGGGCTATCGTAACTAAAAATGTTGAAAAGATGACAGCTGCGGCTGGAATTCCTGCAAAAACAGTAAAGGAAAATGTAACCTGGAGCAGAAGCCCGTCAAGATTAGATTCATTTTCTCAGCTGTATATTGACAAATTTCATGAGCCTTTAGCCGAAGAAAAGAATTAATTTATTTTTTTAAAAGAAAATCGCCTGAAAACACTGCCTATTTTCAAAAACCATTTTGGCAAATGAGAATAAGTAGCTAGAAACCATTCTTTTTGCTGATTTAGATCTGAAAGCTTTTCATCCAGTTCCATATGCTTCTTGTCGGCATCATTTAACTTATGGCGCAGAAAATCCATATTCGACTGTAAATTATCAATCTGTATATTTAACTGCCTGTTTTGATTCTGAACCTCTGCGATCCTGAGCTGATAATTTTTGATGTTTTCTGAAAAGTTATTTCTTTTTTCAATTCCTCCTTTCAATGCAGAGTTTAATTGCTGTACTTCATTAATTCTTACTTTGTAATCTGTAATTTCATTTGTTAATGAAGTAGTTCTGTTTACAAATAAATCAACCCTTCTTTCCAGATCATTTTTAACGGTAGTTAACCGGGTAAAATCATGCAGATATTTGTTTAATTTTATATCTAATTCGCCTTTTTCTTTCTGCAGTGGAATTAATTCTTTATCAACCTCGGATTTGGGGAGTAAAACTCTTTTATTTCTTAAAAAATACATATCTGATCTGTCGTCAATTTGGGCGCCAAAGCTTATAAAATCTGTAATTGATTTAAATTTTTTAGCGGCTTCTTGCCAGTTTTGAAAATAAATTTCTTCTTGCTCAGCAAAGGAAAAAGAATTGATCAGTTTATTGAATTTTTTGAGGTATTTTAATTTCAAAAAATAAAAATTATATGCATCCAACCAGTTCTCTGTTTTTACCTGTGAAGGTTTAAGCTTTACCATTGCTTCCTTCACCACCCCCATTTTATACAATTGAAAAAATCGGAGATTTAATTCCAGATCCTGGTGCCTGGTGTATGTTTCGTCAAATCCTGAAAGTCTTTTTAATGTGTAACTTTTGTATAATGCCGTATTGGTGCATAAATAATGGTTTTTATATTGAAGCGTCAGCAAATCATATGTTAAATCACCTTCCTTATACCTGCGTAAATCATTACTATCGGAGTTCCAACCGAGATAACCACAATATACCGCACCATAACCAGAAGGATATTTTTTTATTGCTTCAATACTTTTTTTAACTTTTTCAGGCAAATAAACATCATCATCATCCAAAAAAGAGATGTACTCACTATTGGAGTACTTTAAGCCTAAATTTCTGGCTTCTGCACCATTCAGGGCATGGGCACCTTTAATATATATCACATTGGGATAAGCATTCATCAGCTTCTCTGTTTCCTGCCTGTATTCCGATTCAGGATCATTCGCATCTATTACAATCACTTCAATATTCTTATAGGTTTGGCTCACAACCGATTCTATTGCCAGTTTAAGGTTCTCTGGCCTTCTATAAGTAGGAATAATTACAGTTACTTTATCAACGCATTTAAAAAATCTATCAAAATACCCATCCTGAGGAAAATTAGTTTTATAAGGTTGAATAGTATTTTTTAAGAATTCAAACACGCCAAGTATTTCCAGGCGTTCATAAGGTTCATTCTGAATAATCTCTTCAACAACGCTGAGATATTGTTTTTTTTGCTCATTGGAAAGTTCAAATTTACGAAACACAACTCTTATTTTCTCTTCCAGCCACTTTCCGAAAAGTTCTACATTATCTTTTAAAATCTTATACCCTTCAGTATAAATAATTTTTAAAGATTCTAAATGCTTTTGGTTAAAATTGGTTGATGTAATACTTTCTTCACGCCGTCTGTATTTGTATACAGGCTCTTCGACAAAAACCACCTTTTCTACTTTTGTATTCAACAACAATGAAAAAGGCTCATCTTCAAAATACATTCTTTCAAAGAATCTCAGGTTTTTTAAAATGTTTATTGAATATAATTTGTTCCACACAACAACATTGAACATCTTAATTTTATTGCCTAAAAATTTGGCACCAAAATCTTCGATTACTTCTAACTTATTTTTTTGATACACGCTAACAAACTCAAGTTTTTCATTGTAATTATTTATACCCCCTATAGCAATATCTGATTTGGTGTCTGTTATTTGGTCATAAAGCACTTTTAGTGCATTCGGGTATAAAACATCATCACTATCCAGGAAATATATATAATCAGCACTTGCTTTCTCAATTCCAGTATTTCTGGCACCTCCAAGGCCTTTATTTGAAGGGTGCCTGATAATTTTAAAATTCTTAATATGTTTTTTTGAAAATCTGTTTTTTATTACATCAATACTTTTGTCAGGAGAGCAATCATCAATAATCAGCACTTCAATATTGGAAATTCCAATAGTTTGGTTTATCAGACTGTTTAAGCAATCTTCGATATAATCTTCAACATTATAAACGGGAACTATAACTGATAAAAGCTTTTTCATTTCTATAATTTACTCTGGTCGGATAATTTCTATTAAATCGGTTAATACCTTACTTCTAATTGTTTTCTTATTTTTTCATTTTCTTCTTTAAGTGCTTTTATTTCATGCTCTTTATCCAATAATAATTTATTGAAATAATTTTCACTTTTTTCTTTTTCAAACAATTCACACTCTCTGAAATATTCTGAAATACGGTACTGTTTATCAATATGATTAGGAATTATTTTTCTCATCCAGATATTTAAGTACATTTTTTTGAGATTCAGATTATTATTCATCTGCTTCGCATTTTTTACAAAAGGATTTTTTATCAATTCCGCACACAAACGGATTAGAAAATTGTCATACATTTCCTGCAAATAACCCAATTTAGTAACACTCTTATATGCTTCTTCAGCCATTTTTCTTTTTTTGTCGGGGTTTTGAAATAAATAAACAATACTTTCTACTATAGCATTAACATTTCCAATATTTGTAATGAAACCATTTGAGCCATTATCAATAATTGATGCTATATTACCTACATTAAATGTTATAGGGACAACCATACACGACATGGCTTCATAAACTACAATTGGGCCACCCTCGAAATTTGAAGTTACAATAAGTATATCCGCAACTTTCATATAATTCAAAACCTCTTTGGGAGTATGAGCATTTTCTATAAACTCATATTGATCAGTTGTATCACCAAATTTACTCCGAAACCGATCTTTCAGTGAATCCAGATCGATGCCTTTACCAAGAATTTTCAATTTAAACTTAACCTTTCTTTTAACCAGTTCTTCATAAATAGAAATTAATCTAAAAACACCTTTTGAAGCATCTTCGATCCTTCCCACAAACAAAACCGAAATTTCATTTGAATGATTATCCCAATTTTTTTGATGACTTATTGAAGTTGGGCATGGATGATAAAGAATATCTTTTTTTCGGTCAGGAATTACCTTGACAAGATCATCTTGTATGGTTTTACTTACACAAATAAATTTAGATATGATTGGCTCATACAATTTAAGCGTATCGTAATAATATACAGCCGCATTATGGCTATATCCGATAACCTGTATGTTATCCTTTACTTTTGTCACGTAGTTATACATTACCTCGTAAAGTTTCGAGTTCCATGACATAATAACAACATTATGTGCGTGATTTTCATTTTTCACTAAAATCAAAAATTCTTCCGTTGTTAGTATAGGAATATGTTGCTGCATATCCGCCAACGCTTCAACAGGAATATTCCTATGAGCAACGGACTCAACCAGGAAAATCTTATACCCTTTCTTATATAAGGATAAACCGGTATATATTGAGAAGAATTCAACCCCTCCCATTGAAAAACAAGGCACATCTATGTATATGTTAATCATACTGTACTCTTTGTTATTTTAATTGAAAAACAAAATGTCCTTTATGCGATTTATTAAATTGCATTTTAAAATTGTACTGAAACGCCCACATCGCTGCAACCTTTTGTTCATCTTCACGACCGCCATCATCAAGCATTACCGTTGTATTCGAACGAATGTGTTTCAACAATAAGGGCACGGCCGGAAACCTTGCTAATTCCTGTGTGATACCCGGCGGACCATCAATATTTACAATAGTAATATCCGGCGGAAATTTCACCTTGGAAATATCATACCACATCCACTTTTTCTTATTAATGGTGTATTCCTTTAAGGGACAATGATACAATTCTACAAACTCTTCCAAATGATGTTCCTTTACCATTCTCTGTACCGACTTAAAATAATTTTTATCATGTTCAAGCGCAATAACTTTCCCCTGACCTCTTTTTTGTAGTATATAGCCAAAAATTAAAGTTGAAACCCCCGAACCCACATCTATCACATTCCCTCTCACCTTGGATAATGTTGTTTTTACAAGATCGAGAGCATAATCTGATGTTATTGCCCAATCGTTCATCACCGGTAATGGGCTTTTAATATCAATCATTCGGTGAATTGAGAATAGAGAATCTATTCTGTCATAAATATATGATAGTTCGCTTTTGGTACTTCTATCTAACCACCCCATCTTATTGGAGATCAAATCCAGTATTTTAGTTGATGAGAAGTCGATTTCTTTTTTATTCCTGTCAACCTGCGCCATAAGATTAGTGAGGTTGTTTTTTAAATCATTGGCTTTAGTTTGATATTCAACTTTTAGCTCCTTTAGATTGTTAATTAATGATGCATTACCTTGAGTATTTAAATTGCCATTCATTTCAATCTGCTCCACCAGGTTATTTACTTTTGAAGAAATTACAGTTACTTTCTCTATCTGATTTGCTGCTATCTTATTTATATCTGTTAAATGAACTTCCAACTTAGCAATAGAACCGGCGCCCTGATCTTTTAAATGATTTATTTTTTCAGAAAGGACAATTAAAGCTTCATTGAACCTTTGCTCTGTTTCCACATCTTGTGCTTTAACTGCACTGATATACTCATGTAATTGTTGAATTGCGGTCTTAAGCACATCGGATGCCCCGACAGTCTGACTTTTCAACTCATTTATAGAATTTTTAAAAGCATTGGATGATTCGAGCTCTCCTTTCTTCAATTCATCAATTGCAACTTTAATTTTATCAGATGATATAAGTCCTTGACCCTTTAATTCATTGATGGAATCTTTTAACGTTTTTGATGACTCCAACTCTCCCTTCTTCAATTCATCAATTGCACCTTTAATTTTATCAGATGATGCAAGCCCCTGCCCTTTTAATTCATTAATTGAATTCTTCAACGCATTGGATGATTCCAATTCCCCTTTCTTCAATTCATCAATTGCGCCTTTAATTTTATCAGATGATGCGAACTCCTGCCCTTTTAATTCATTGATGGAATTCTTTAATGCATCGGATGATTCCTGTTCATACTTCCTCAACTCATTAATTGTTCCTTGAAGTTTATCCGAAATTTCGAGCTCCTGCTTTTTTAATTCTTCGATAAATTTTGGTACTTCTCCAATAGATGTTTTTAATTCCTTTGCAGAATTGGCTTCCTGGATTTTAACATTATCGATATTCTGAAATAAATCCCCTAATGTTTTTCTAATTTTATTGGCAGCATCTAGTTCTTGAACTTTAATTCCCTCTAAACTATGAGCCACAGTCCCCAATAAAGTCTTAATATTTTTAGCAGCATCTTCTTCCTGAACCTTTATAATATTAACATGTTGTTTCAAGTCTTCTATAGCAACATTTAATCTGTTTGAATTATCTAGCTCTTGTTCTTTTACCGAATTCATATCGCGATACAGGCTTGATACTTTTTCATTCAGCTTCAACATCTCTTCTTTTCTTAAATTGGCCTCCATACCGGTGTTTTCAGAAGAAGTTGCCAATAAATTTGAAAGCTCTGATTTTTTCTCTTCCATCTGTTGAACAACCTGTTCCATTGTTTTCTGCTCAAAGCTCTTTAAATCATTAACTGCTTCTCCCAACCCCAATACCATTTTTTGCTCCAATAAACCGAACTTTACCTGCATGTCCTCCTGCAACCGTTTGATCTCTTTAAAATTATTGGCGGATAGCAAACTAAACTGATAAATAATAAAATAGGATAATACAATTACGATTTGAACTATGACTGAAGCTGCTATTACAGCAGGTTCAATACCGAAATACCAAAAGAGAAAACATGTGAAAACCGCATTTAGTATTGTTAAGAGTATAGAAATTACGTTTACCCGTCTCTTCAGAATAGGATTCATATGGCTATGTTTTTGAATAATAACATGAAAAGCCCTGATACATGTTACGCATTCGTCTCAAATATACAAATAAATTATACAAACCCCTGATTAAAAGCCTATTGGCATGGAGAAATTATGCGTATTTTTGGTATGTTTTTGTACGAATACATTAAAGTATGAGTAAAAAGAATTACATAAGTTTAATAATTCCTGTATATAACTGCGAAAAATTCCTGCCAGCATTGTTTTCATCTATTGATAATCAATCAGTCAAACCAGGCGAGGTTATTATAATTGACGACAACAGCGTTGACAATAGTGCTAAATTAATCAAGGAGTATGCGAAACACAATAACAATATAAAGACCGTTTTTTTACGTAAAAATAAGGGTGTTTCGTATGCTCGTAATAAAGGCTTTGAACTTGCTAAAGGTGATTATTTATGGTTTATTGACGGCGATGACCAGTTAAATGATAACGCTCTTAAAGGCATTTATTCGGAAATTCAAAAAAATAATAGCATAGAAGCTTTTGTTTCTGGATACAATAATCTGGATGGACAGGGAAATTTTTTATCCGAACGAAAATTCCTTCAATTTGATATCAAAAAGTCGTATCCCGGTTCTGAAATCTTTAAACAATTCAACCCTGCACCATGGAATAAAATTTTTAAAACTTCTTTTTGGAAGAAACACAACTTTACCTTTCCTCTTAACATCAGTATATCCCAGGATCTATCTATTATTTATTATGCTATTTTTAAGGCATCTAAAGTAAAAATATTACCAAACTGTTTATACAACTATTGTTATAATGAATCCAGTACTGTAAATTCATTCAACACAAAAAAAATCAAAGATATTTTTGCCGGCAATCAACAACTTTTTAATAATTTTTTTACCGAAAAAAAAGCGCTCAGTGAAGCAATTAAGCTGGAAGTTTCTGAAATTTCTATTCATTCCATAGATTATTTTTATTGTCGGTTTCAATCATCTTTTTCAAAAAAAGACCATTTACTATTTTTAGATCTCTTCAATAATTTTTTAGGTACAAACAACATTGACATACACTCACTTTTAAGCTGGGAAATAGGTTCAAAAACTTTGATTGAAGTAGACAAAGGAATAGTTTCCAATCGCATAAAAGGGTTCATAAATGTACCTTTTCGCTCCGACAAACTGCTAACACAAATCCAGAAAATAAAAAAATTGGAACTAAGCAATGCTCAAACCATACAGGATTTACAGCAGGAAATTACGAATCAAAAATACCTTTTATCACATGAAAAAGAAAATTATGAACTGCAACGTAACGGCTTAAATGAAAAAATACACGAACTTGAAAAAAATATACATGAACACATCGCCTTTGGATCTAAAAAAGATGAACAGGTCAATTCACTTTCTGTAGAAAAACAACAACTGCTTGAAACAGCAAAAATGTTGGAAACATCATACATTCAAAAACAAAACAGTTTAAATAATTCCATAGAACAATTAAATCATCAGCTTCAAACCAAAGAACAAGAGGTAAAAAGTCTTCAAAAAAAACTAACATCAAGTGAAGATCAAAATAAAGAATATAAGCTACGCCTTGATAAGATACGGTTACAAAATGAAAAATTAGAACAAAATATCGGAAATATTCAAAACAGTTTGATTTCAAGTGAAGAACAAAACACAAATCATAAACTGAACATTGATAATTTGTATTCGGAAAACAAATTGTTAATTGAACAAATTCAATCAAAAAAGAATGAAATCAGTCACCTTCAAAACAAGTTAATATCAAGCGAGAGCCTAAACAACACTTATAAAAATCAGAGCTTTAAACTGGAATTGGAAATTTCAAAATTAAGCGAAGCTATTAACTGGTACAAAAGAACTTATCAAGACCGAAAGCTACCGGGAATTATAAAAGACAGAATCATCAAAACCATTCCATTATTCCGCTCTGAAAATTACATTTCCCAATGGAAAAATTTAACCAGAATATTCCGTCGCAAGAACAAATTAAAAAAAGCGACTGTAAAAAGCACTGTAAGTAAAA
>JBQTHQ010000009.1:0-29388 GCA_052389695.1 Bacteroidota bacterium
TTTCCAAAGGAAATGCAGTCCCCTGTTCTAATCCTGGAAGCTTCATTTATAAGAACATTAATTAATATGGGACTCGGGCTGATCTATTTCGCAGGAGCCTTGTTCCTGCTTTTTTCTATTGACAGCCTGATAACAACCGTGCTAGCGGTTTCTGTGTGTTTCTGGGGAGTGGTGATTATGAATAATAAATATTTCACTATAAAGTTTTACGATGAGTACATTTATTTGCGAAGTGGTTTTATAGGATCACTGAACAATAAGCTCAGGATAAAATACAATTCACTGATCAAGCTTGAAATTTTTGAAGGGAACTATGATAATAGCTTTGGAACCGTTTTTCAATTTAGTTATTATAATGGACACAAATTTTTAAAAAGAACTGCTTATTGCAGCGCTATTGATATTCCACAAGACAAAATTATTTCTTTGCTGCACCAAAAAAAGGTAGGAGTGATATTACCAAATTAAGGATCAGGCTGCGGACTGAGAGAGATAACGGATAAGGATCCTTTTAGCAATAGGCAGGTAAGTTTCCTGCAAAGGAATGGCTAGCTCAGTATCAATGGCATAAGTTGCGGGATTAGGAAAATCTTTATGATTTTTAATAAGATGCAATTTAATATTTTCAAACGTATTGCTATAAGTACATCGATATTCATCAACAAAATCAGTAGATATGGCGCGGTAATTTTCCTGTGGCGTATTAAATAATTTTACCTGGTATTGGTAGGCCTTCACATTTTTATCGGCAACATCTTTTAATAATAAGTATCCTTCCTGTATATGTAAAGGAACAACTCCTACCGGCATAATAGTTAAATGTTCTTCAATAAAATCATAGATCTTTTTTCCTTCTTCCAAATAATATTTGAATTTAGGCAGCGAAAATTTAATGATGGTTTCTATTTCCAGGATGAGCGCATCATCATTTAATAATTGTTCATATTGTACCTGCAATTGTTCTAAGTCAAAGCCACTGATTCGTTTTGGAAATGTACTTGTAATACGATCCTTATTTTCTTTAAAGGAAAGGGTATTGCGATAATGTGTGAGCAGATCAGAAAGCACAGGATACAACCTACAGGCATTAAAATCCTGGTTTACTTCCTGCAGGTATGCCAGTAGAATATATTTTTTATACTCAAAATCGATATGCTTTTCAGTAATCCAGTTGTCATTTAGCGTTTTCATGGCATTTGGGTTTTATAATTAAACGCTATTTTAATTAAAAAGTTGCTTAAAACCCTTGTTAAATGGAACTTTTTTGAACAACAAGCTGTTGATTCAAAAATCATTGTGAACCCCCGAAAGAAGCACACAATGATTTTTAATACCGGTTACTTTGCAAGTTTTTTTGTTGAACCTGCGTATTCAGCAAACCCATTTTTAAACCCTGTGTTGCTGTCTTTTGCACCAAAATATCGGGCAGAAAAATCTTCTAAAGTCCTTGTAGAAGCTGCATAAGCACCATAGCATTCTGTCATAGATGGCTCAGAAGCTTTTATTTGATTGTAACGTTTGATGAACTCCGGTATGGCATGGCCGGACCCTGCATAATCTCCTGCAAATTGTACCAGATCAGGATATGTATCCTTCAGTTCAAAATATCGTTTGATAAAATTTTCAAGCGTATATGTTGATCCTGCATAATTCCCCCAAACATCTGCTAACTTGGGGTAAGCTGCCTTTGCCTGGTTGAACCGTTCCATAAATTTTACCATGTTATGTGAAGATGCTGCATATTGTGGATGAGCTTTAACCAGTTTAGGATAAGTGTCCTTTATCTGGTAATACCGATCCATAAAGTTATCTTCTTTAACATTGGGTTTAGAAGTTGTTTTGGATTCTTTTTTTTCTGTTGAAGCTGTTTGAGAATAACTTGTAATCGCAAATGCTAAAAAGCACAACAGGAGTGCTGCGGATAAATAGTGTTTACGTTTCATGGTTTAAGTTTTTAATTAATTATTATTTTGAGATACTTATAAAATAAAAAATCAAAACTCGATCCTGTAACCTCCGTAAGGAACCAGGCCCAATTGATATTCTCTTTGAATGCTTTGCGTATCGTTATTATACGATTCCCTTAAAATATTTTGCGTATCAAATATGTTCTCAATTGTTATGAAAAATATCTGCGAAGTCTTCTTTCGGTTGGTCTTGTATGACAGTTTTGCATCAAACCGTGAATAATCCTTATACTTTGCAGAAAAAGCTTTTTCATCTATATATACGGCTTTACCACTTTGTTTGGATTTCTCAAGATCAATAGGGGTATAACGATTGCCGCCGGCTTGTGTGTATTTAAGGTCCAGCGACAGGTATTTGTTCTTATTTTTTCCCAGCGGCAATTCATAACCGGCCAATCCATTGAAGACGTAACCCCCATTATAACTGGTATTATGGGTTACTTTATTACTTCCCTTATATTTGGAATCATATAAAGATATTGTGGTGAGGAAATAAAAATGATTGCTAAAGAATTTTTCCAAGGTAAGTTCCACTCCATAATTTTCACCTGTACCGGTATTTACCAAAGTGTCCACAAAAGGAATTCCTTCCAGGGCATTTCCAACATTGATCATAGAAAAGCTGCTGCTGTGCTGTTGTTGTACCGGAACATTATATATATATTGATAATAACTCTCCAATTTCAGGCGATAATTTTTAGCAAAATTATAATCGTAGCCGATAACAGCATGCTGGCTTTTGGTAAAACCTAAACCACTGTTGCTTCGGTAATAGCTGTTGGTTGTGGGTATATATGTTTCATTAAAGTAATATATGAGAGGTTGTATCATGCTATGCATGCCATAACCAATGCTGATATTCTGTTTTTTAGAAAGTTGTAAACGCAGCCCAAAGCGCGGTTCAACAGCCTGTGTATTATTGAGTAAAAAATTTTGGTAGTGAACCCCTGTATTAAATGTTAGAATGTTTGTTGGACGCCATTGCCAATGAATAAAAGATTGTACCAGCCCTGCAGTTGAATTTTTTACATTCATGTCATAAACGTATTTGTCATATACAGGATGGTAGAAAAATGAATTAGCATTAAAATAAATACATTGGTAAATTATACCTGCTTTTATTAACTGTTTGGCATTTATTTTATTTGTTATGGTGTAATTTCCAATAATATTTCCTTCAGTGGAATTGTTCTTAATGTCTACGAACTTTGATTTGTCGGTGGGAGAAATACTGTCTACGCGAACGTCCAGGTTGGCTCCTGATACAGATACCGAGAACTTACCCGAAACTTTAGTATTGAAAAAATGTAAATGTGAAATCCCTGCGGCACCCATGCTGTTTTTAAATATAAGATCTTCGCCATTAGAAGTATAAGACCAGTCGCTTGATTTACGATCACGGTCCAATAAAGATAATTTACTTGTTCCGCCTATGCCCCAAAAAGAGATAACCCCGGTTTTTAGAGTGGGGATGTGTACTTTAAAACAAACATCTTGGTATTCGGGTTTTGCAGATACACCAAAACGAATTCCTAATTTATTGAACACTTCTAATGTGGAATAACGGTAATTAATGAGGTAAGAACTTCCCTGTTTTTTTGAGATGGGACCTTCAGCACCCAGTTCTATCCCGTTAATACCAAGCTGGCCGGTATATTCATTACGTTCATTATTTCCATTTCGCAATTTAAGATCGAATACGGCCGCTGTTTTATTTCCATATTCAGCAGGAAAAGCTCCGGTTAAAAAATCGGAATTGCCGAGAATATTATTATTAAGAATACTGATAGGCCCCCCGGTGGCGCCTTGTGCAGAAAAATGGTTTGGATTGGGAATATCCACTCCTTCCAGTCGCCACAAAACACCCAGCGGAGAATTACCCCGGACTATAATATCATTGCGGGCATCATTACCGGATGATACGCCTGCATAATTCGCTACCATTTTACTTGGATCACCTCTGCTTCCGGCATACCGTCCGGTTTCTTCCGCCTGAAAATTTCTTGAACTCACTGTTACCAGGTCATTATTTGCTTTTGTTTTATCGGTTTCCGCAATTATTTCAACGGTTTCGGAAACGTATACTTTTTCAAGCAATTCAATTGTGAGTACAACCTCTTTTCCCGATGTAACAATGATATTATTCAGTATAGCATCTTCATAACCAAGGGAAGTTATTTTGATTGCCTGCCTTCCGACCGAAATATTTTCTAAACGGAAATCTCCATTCACATCCGTGGTGGAACCCATCAAGCTGTCACTATTCAGAAGAATGATATTGGCACCGGGTATAATGGATTTAGAATCCCTGTCGATCACTTTTCCACGCATGGTTTGTGTATACGTTTGCGCGCTTACATTGCCTGCCGACAAGCAAAAGAAAATAAACAAAGAATATATATTCGTTATTTTTTTCACTTTACAAAAGTAGTATTTTAAAATGTGCAGCTGGTTTCAAACTCTATATACGAGAAGAATGTAATTTAGGATATTGTAAAAAGAAAGCGGGAAGTTATTGTTTTGTCTATTTTTACATAAATAATAGCATATGCAGGATATTTTAAAGTCAGTATATACTTCCATAACAGTAATAGTAATACTGTTGTTATTTTTATTCAAGGGGATAGTTGACACCTATGCATATACTGATGGATACGAGTTTCTTTGGAATTGTACTGATCCCGATTACATTAAAGTATTTATACAGCAGGGGCGTACAGTTTCCGGTTGGATAATTACAGTATTATACCCGTACATTGATCGTATTGCCGATCTGAGTAAAGTAAGAATGATCAATTTATCCTGCCTTTTTTTATCCTGTGTTTTAATACACAAGATGTTAAAACAAAATAATTTTCATCAACTGCAATCACTTGCAATTATCATTGTTTTTATTTGTAGTCCCTTTTCCAGTATTGTGGTGCATTGGGAAGCTACATCTTCCGCCATCTGGGGATATCCAGTAGCACTATTATCGGGTCACCTGGTATTTTCTGCATACTTAAATAAAGAGCTGTTTTCGAAAAAAAAGTTTAACATGCTCACCTATACAGGAATTGTACTGGCAATAATTTCCCTGTTCATTTATCAGCCTTCTTATACGGCTTTTATATTTCCGGCTTTTTTACATTTTATAGGCGGTCAAAAACGTGATGTGATCTGGCGCTTTTTATTGTTGCATGTATTTATTTATGGGATCTATTTTTTACTTTTTAAACTTCAACTGAACCAGTTAAATATTCCTCCGGATAGCAGAGCAGGTATTGTTATCGGCCCCGTAAAAATATATCTGTTCATTAAAGGTGTCTTTTTAAGGTCCCTGCACTATAATATTATTTTTGCATCAGTTATTATGCGAATAGCGATCATTACAACCTCACTGACATTACTCGGTTATTTTATTTACACTAAAACTAAAAACGAAACACGAAAAAGCAAATCGTATTTTGTATTGATGCTTTTGATGTTTTATGTGTTGGCTTATTTTCCAAATTTTATTTCGGCTGATAATTTTATTGCTTATCGCACATTGGGCACTGTCCTTTTATTATCCTCTGTTTTACTAATAAGTTCAATAACATCTTTACCTTTAAAATTCAGTCAGGTTGTTGTTATATTATCAGCTATCATTATTGCATTTATTATATCTGCGCATTATAACAATAAAACTTTTACCACTGTTCAGTCCGCAGAATATAGAAAAGTTAAAACAATAATAGCAGAAAAATTAAAACAAGGATATCCTAAAAAAATACTGGTAATAAGAGCGGAAGAATTTTTTTTAGTGGAGCAGGGACTAGTGAATAATGTGGTAACTGATGAATTCGGTAAATTATCAAACACCGTGCATTGGGTCCCTGAACCTTTTGTACAGCACATTTTGTATGATTTAACCGGAGATAAAAATAAAGTCCGTGCAATAGAAATTACTCACTACAGAAGATCAGAATTGCCTAATGATTCCTTCGTTCAGCAAAATGACTGGGTGTTAGATATGGAACAAATATATCTTAATACACCATAATTTTCTTCACGCTTTGTTTGGAGCCATTAGTTAAGCTAACCACATAAACTCCTTTTCCAAAACTTACCAGGTCAATTTGAGTGCTGTAGTTTTCGGTATGGTTTTGTAAAACTTCCCGGTACACAATCTGGCCAAGAGTATTTTTAATTTCTACGGTATATTCATTTTTTTTAGGAGTAGAAAATACGACTAGGGCAATACCATTGTTCGGATTTGGATAGATCATGATATCATTTGTTAAAGAAAGATCTTCAATTCCGGTACATACATCCATACTGCCTGTTATGATTTTTCTGTTGCTAACACATCCTGCCGACTGCACCTGCCAATCATAAAAGAAATAATAATAGCCGGGATTGGTAGCTTCTACATCCGTTTCAGTAATAGAAACTAAACCTGAAATAGTATAAGGGTAGGAGGCTCCTCCTGCATTGCGATATAGATCAACGGTACCGGTGGCTTTAATAAAATACTGAGTTCCTACAGGAAGATTGAAATCAAGAGTAACTCTACTTTCACCTGCCGGAACAAATACTGTTTTTGTTTTTACTCCGGTTCCCAAATTATTCAATACTTCAAAAGTCCTGTTCCCGGCAGTGCCGGCATAAACCTTAACTGATCTGATAACACATGGTGCCAGCACATCAAAGTAAAGCCCATGAACATCAGGAGTAGCATAATACATTCCCGTACTGAAAGTAGTATCCATTGCTCCAAGGTTTGTCAATGCACCCATTGTCGAATTTTCCACATAAAAATTAGTTGTAGTACTAATGTTAGGGGAATAAGAACCGCCTGTGTTTACAAGGTTTCCACCACTTGCCGCAGTGTACCAATATAAAGTATTAGAACCTGTTGCAGTAAGATTTACTATTCCGGGTCCGCATCTGCCGGCATTTTGAGTAATTGGATCAGCAAGAACAGTTACTGTAATAAAAGCTGTTTTTGTATTTACATCATTTCCTACACCATTCGTTGAAGTTAATTTTACAGTATAAGTACCGCTTACAGTATAGGTGTGAGAGGGATTTTGCAAGGTAGAAGTTTTTCCGTCTCCAAATTCCCATAACCAGGAAGTAGGAACATTTGTGGAAAGGTCGCTGAAATTAATAACTCCATCGCAGCTTTGCTGAACGTTGGATGTGAAATTTGCCACAGGTGGTTGAGCAACTACACTATACACATCAGTTTCCCAAACTCCACGTCCATAAGTGGCAGCACGCAGTTTATTAGAGGAATATTGAATTTCCAATTCATTAATAGGAACTTGAGGTAATCCTGTGTTGTATGCTACCCAATTACTCATGGTATTATCGCGGTAATAAACACCCGAGGCCAAGCCTGCATAAATCCCTTCATTGGTGCCATTTTCATAAATAATGCATCTGACACCAATAACAGGAAGATTACCCGAAACATTGGTCCAGTTGGCGCCTCCATTTGCTGAAGTATATACTTTGGTTCCGGAGGTTGCAACCGCCACCTTATCAGGGCTGCTGTTATGTACTGTGATCCTGTTAATGGTAGCGCCTCCAAGGCCTGTTGCAATGCTTATCCAGTTGGTACCGCCATCTGTGGTTTTATATATGCTGGTACCTTTGGAAGCATAGATATAGCTGGAATTAGTTGGTGCCACAACAATATGATCAAATTTTGCAGTTCCCCCAAAGTTGGAAATTGCAGTCCATGTGCCGCCTGAGTTTAACGATTTATAAATTTCAATATATCCTGCATAAAGAGTGGTTGCACTATTTGGATCCATAATAAATGGAGTGGTCCAGTTACCAGATGCTTCAGGTTCAGTGATACCGGAATAAGAATTTCCTCCATTTGTACTTTTATAGAGAGAACCATTTTGTGAACTTCCGTAAATAATATTTGTATTGGTGGGATGTATAAATGTTTCCATGCCATCTGCACCTATCCAATCGATCCAACCGGAGGATTTTAATATACTTCCTCCATTATCCTGTGCGCCAACTGCCAGCATTGCAGGATCTGATGCGGAACAGCCCATTCGATAAAACATACGAATACCTAGTCCTGCAGATATATCGCTAAAATTATCGCCTTTATCCGTAGAGATGGAAATTCCTCCATCACTGCCTACAAACAATGTATTTCCTACATATTCTAAAGCATGAATATCGCAGTGTGTATATCCAACACTATTAGGATAGGTCCACATCGTGGTGGCAACCCAGGAACTTCCGCCATCCATTGTTTTCCAGGTAATGATACCTCCAATGTGTACTTCATCCAATGTAGTTGGAGAAGCACACATTGCCATGTCATAAGATGCTTGCCCCCCTGTATCCATTCCATCCGGATCATACCCAAAAAAGTTTGTTCCGCTGGCAGGGTCTCCGGTTACCATTAGTGTAAAACCGGTACCGGAATCCGTGGAACGATAGAATGCTCCAAACTCCTGCCCTCTCGCCTGAGCCAGGTATACATAATTTGCGTTGGCCGGAGTTACGCATATAAATGAACGGCCTGTAGTTGTAATTCCATTTGTGATCTTAACAAAAGTCACTCCTCCATTAGTTGATTTATAAAAATCATTTCCCGAAGAATATACAATACTGCTATTACCCGGTTTAAATTCTATATCATTTGAAGCAATTGTAGAAGTTCTTGTCCAGTTGCCTCCTGCATTCACGGAACGATAAACCCCGCTGCTTGTTGCAAGCAATACGATATTGCTATTGGTTGGATCAATAAGAACTTTTTTTATGTTGGCTGTGGAAGGTAAACCGTTGTTGATCTGGCTAAGAGAAGTGCCGCCGGTGGTTGATTTTAATAACCCTGCACCGGTGGTTCCAATGTATACATGATTTGAATTCCCCGGATCCACAGTAACACAGCCTAATTTCATAAAGGTGAGCCCGTCAGTTAAAGAAGCCCAGGAAATACCGCCATTAGTGGTTTTCCAGCAGCCTCCTTCGGGAGAAGCAATATAAATGATAGAAGAATTATTGGGGTCTATACCAATATAATCAATTCGTCCTAAGCCCGGGGACCAACTGGAAGTACGGGTCCAGTCGAAAGGGCCCAGATCGGTCCAATTGGCTGCACGTGAAGATCTGTTAGAGTTTTCTGCCTGAAACTGATTTGCTCTTTCATAAATAATGCGGGGTTCTATTTTATTTCCCTGTTCATCTATATAGTAATGCATGTTAGATTCCCAGCGTTTGAACTGTTTGTAGTGTGTTCCTCTTCCTGTTCCATGCACAGCAAAATAGGCATTAGCCTCTTTTTGTATATCATAAAAATTGGCGGATGGATCTTCCATCATATCGATCCATTTTTGTGCAGATGCCGATAAGTTGATAAAGCCGAATACGATCAGCAGCAAATAAAAAGGAATTCTTGATTTCATTTTCAAAATGATTTAATATGAATTTTTTACTAATATCAGCTATTATTTTATTAATTCCAATACATTTTTCTTCTATAACGAGGATCCCGACATTAATAATTAAAACTCTGCCGGGTATTAAATCGTATGTTTCTAAAATTAATCTATTAACTAAAACTTAAAATCATGAAAAACTTAGGAGTTGTTCTTGTTATCGTAGGAGCAGTGATGATGTTAATCACAGGCTTTAACTATGTTACAAAAGAAAAAGTGGTAGATGTAGGTGCATTGGAGATCAATAAAGAGAAAAATCACCCGGTTCAGTGGTCTCCAATTGTAGGAGGAATATTGTTGGTCGGAGGGATCATATTAATTGCTACGAGTAATAAACATAAAGCAATTTAATTAGAGACTAAACTTTCATTAGCCGATCGTGCTTTTTTATAATATTGGTATCTGTGTAAGATCTCTTTTACATATAAATAAGGCTCTTGCCCTCTGCAATAACCACATTTAACAATGGGGTCATTATAAATGGTGGGGTTTGATTTTTGTAACAGCATATCTTCCACATTGCTATGCCAGATATTCGGTTCCTTGTTATATTTTATGGCCAGATTTCGTGCATCAATAATATGTCCTAAGCCTGCATTGTAAGATGCAAGTACGAATTTGATTCGTTCCTGTTTATTTGGAATATGATTTCGCCAGTATTTATCAAGATCTAAAATATAACTTGTTCCCGCTATCAGGCTTTGTTCGGCTGTAGCATCAATGGTATCCAATCCGTATCGTTTGGCTGTACCCGGCATCAATTGCATCAAGCCGTTGGCTCCAGCCCATGAACGAGCG
Organism: Bacteroidota bacterium; assembly: GCA_052389695.1. Lineage (GTDB taxonomy): Bacteria > Bacteroidota > Bacteroidia > 2-12-FULL-35-15 > 2-12-FULL-35-15 > 2-12-FULL-35-15. The sequence goes on from JBQTHQ010000009.1 coordinate 10,205, forward strand.
GTAGGTGAGAAGCGAGATTCCTGACAGATCATGGAAGCCAGTAATTTCCAGTCCCAGTCTATTTTCTGGCTGTATGTTTTAATTAGATCATCATATGCCGATATAGTACCTCCTGCATATGCAAGGTATTTAGTTTCATAAATGCTGGCTTTTTTCTTGCGTGGTTTAAAATATTTATTGAGCACAAGCGTGTTGGTGTTGTTAGTTTTTATTTTTTCGATCCAGTTGTTCAACTCTTTGGTTAAACCCGGAGAGCTTTTTCGAATTGCCCAGGCAATTTTCTGAGGAAAACTGATCGCTGTTTCAACATCAATATTGGAATAATATGCCTGGTTATTAAGTGCAACGTTTTCATCTGCTATGGTATAATCTATTTCTCCATTGGCCACTTTTGCTATTAACTGTTCAGTATCATATTCACCCGGCACCTGAATAATATTTATTTGTTCTCCAATTTCTTCGGATAAATTTTGTAATCGCGCATAAAAAGAAGATCCTTTTCGCACGCATATATTTTTCCCGCTCAGGTCAATGGGATTACGTATAAGTTTATCATTCATTTCATCACGCGTCATATTTTCCCAGCCATTGGGTTTTCTTTGGACCAGCACCTGCGGTACCTGCATAAAAGGTTCGGTAAAATCTACAATTTGCAGCCGTTCATTTGTAACAGCTAAGTTGGCGGCTATGATATCCACTCCCTCTTTTGTAAGCTGATCAAAGATAGAATCTTTATTACGGGTGATCCTGATCTCCAGTTTTACACCAATTTCTTTTGCAAAAGCGCTCAGCAATTCATATTCATAACCCATGGAATCACCGCGGTATATATAAAAGCTAGTTGATCGGTTATCAGTAAGTGCAACTATTTTCCCTCGTTTTTTTATTTCATCCAGATCGAAGGTACTGGAAGGGACAATATAATTTGGCTCCTGTATATCGTTTTCGTAAAAAAGAGTTAAATAAACAGAGATGGCCCCTATCAAAATAAACAGGGAAATAATTATTTTATTTCGGGTATATGCTAAGATCATCATAATTCCCTCCTTTTTAATAAAGAACTTGTACCTATATGTACGGTATTGAAAAGTCAAGAGTTTCTATTTTTAGGCTAATTTATTAACTGTTAAATGTCTCTAAAATGCTTATTATCAATGGGTTTCAGTTTTTTATAACATAAAATGAATAAAAAAAGTCGAAGTGCAAAAGCACTTCGCCTTTTAAACAGCTGGGATCTTATTTATTTCAAAGGATTCCCATCAGTATCCAATTCCACCATCTCATATCCCAGTTTTGTCAATCCGTCATATACTTTTGCTTTATCTCCCACCACTAATATGAGCATTTTATCATACAGCAAATGTTTTTTTGCAAGCGCATCACACTCCGCTTTTGTAATTGCTTTTAACAATTCACTTTGTTTATCTGTATATGTTTTATCTAAATTATATTCCAAAATACGTTTTATAAAACCTGCTTTTTGGCTGGCTGTTTCATACTTCAATGCCTCACTTTGACCCATGGAATTTTTAGTGAATAAAAGTTCCTCATTGGTGATTCCTTTATCCGCATAGTTTTTTATTTCTTTCATGAATTCAATAACAGAGCTATCCGTGGCATTAGCCCTCACACCTGCACTTGCACTATAAGGCCCTACAAATCTATTACCTGAAAAACCAGCTCTTGCTCCATAAGTATATCCACGTGCTTCACGTAAATTCATATTCATATTAATGCGGCAATTGAATGCACTACCTAAAGCATAGTTCATAATGGTAGATTTATAATATTCCCCGGTTGCATCATAAGGCATCGCCATGTAACCGATACGTATCTCTGATTGCGGTGCTTTATCTTTATTTACAAAATAAATTTTTGTTTTAGCAATAACAGGTAATGCAGGTTCTGGTGCATGCACCACCTTTTTACCCTGCCAGTTCTTTAGGAACGCTAGTTTAGGGCTGGCTTTCGCCTGATCAATATCGCCAACAATAACAGCAGATGAAACGGTTGGAGTAAAATAATCAGTATAATATTTTTTTACATCATCCAAAGTAATTGCACTTACCGTTTCTTTTGTCCCTAAAGTGGAAATGCTCATGATGTGTTCATTTCCATAAAGCAACTTTGCAAACACATTGTTGGCGATCGTTGTTGCCTGTGTTATTTGGTTTGCAATAGCTTCCAGTCTTTGTTTTTTTACACGTTCAAATTCTTTGGCATCAAATTTCGGATGAAACATCATTTCTTCGGCAATGGCCAAAGTAGAATCAACATTTTTTGTGAGTGATGAAATGGAAATTACAATGTCCTGTCCATTATTGTAAATGCTCACATTGCTTCCTAATCGTTCCAGCTTTTCAGCGATCTCCTCAGCAGTATGGCGGGTAGTGGATTCATTCATAACACTGGTTAACAATTGAGAGATACCAGCCTGATTTTTAGGCTCAAAACGATGCCCGGATTCAATATTTATTTGAATGGTAATACTTGGTACCTCATCACTTGTTGCACCGATGAGCTTTAATCCATTAGTAAAATCCTGTGTCCAATAAGGCGGAGCTTTTACCAATGGCGCGGTTCCCGAATTTGGTTTTTTACTTCTGTCAAATGTATCTTTTGCTTTATTGTAAGTTAAATTTTTATACTCCGCTGCTTCGGGGGCATTTACATTACGTGTTGGGGGAGTATAATTATCGGCTTTAGCGATCACACCCGGTTTGCCTTTGGGATACACACTTAAAATAACCGCAGATTTATTTTTAATATATTTATTATATACACGCAGTATATCTTCTTTGGTTACTTTATTGTAGCGTTCCAGTTCTTTTACAATATAATTCGCATTGCCCGTAAAAGTTTGATTTGCAGCCAGCATAGCACCTTTACCTCTAACACTTGAAAGCGAATTGATCATCTGTGCTTCAAAACCTGCCTGAAATTTTTTAACATCAGCATCCGTCACGCCACGTTTTTCAAATTGAAGAAGTGATGCCCGCACCAATGAATCCATTTGGGATAAAGTTTTTTCGGGGAAAGCGCGAATAGTGATCTCAAATTCTCCGGCTAATTCCCTGGTTGGATGGCCAACCTCAGCAAATTGTGCTAATTGCGCTTTTACAAAATTCTGATAAAAAATAGATGACTTGGTCCCGGCCATTATATCCGCTAATACATCTAAAGGCGCTTCATCCGCATGACGAGAAGGGATGGTAGGAAATGTGACGCTGATCTGCGGTCCACGGTTATTATCTTCATAAGATATGTAACGGTCTTTATCCAATACAACAGGAGCAAAAGTTTGTGCTTTTACTTCGGGTCCGCGAGGGATTGATCCATAATATTTTTCTGCAAGTTTCACTACTTCGGCAGTGGTTACATCCCCAGCAACAGTCAGGGTAGCATTATTAGGACCATACCAACGCATAAAAAATTTCTTCAGGTCATTTACATCTACACGATCCAGATCCTCAATGTATCCTATTGTTTGCCAGGAATAGGGATGAGTTGTAGGATACAAGGCAGCACCTGTTTTTTCACCTGCTATACCATAAGGTTTATTGTCATAATTTTGGCCCCGTTCATTTTTTACAGTTGAACGCTGCACTTCAAATTTTGTTTGTGTTACAGAATCCAATAAAAATCCCATTCTGTCGGCTTCCAGCCATAGTGCGGTTTCCAATTGATTAGAAGGAAGTACTTCAAAATAATTTGTTCTGTCGCTATTGGTTGTACCATTTAATGTACCACCCGCTTCGGTAACAATTTTAAAGTGCTGGTCGTCACCCACATGTTCCGAACCCTGGAACATCATATGCTCAAAAAAATGGGCAAATCCCGAACGGCCTTCCTGTTCGCGTGCGGAGCCTACATGGTAAGTAACATCTACATATACGATCGGATCTGAATGATCTTCATGCACAAGGATTGTTAAACCATTTGGCAACTGATATTTTTCATAAGGAATGATCAGCTCATTTCCTTTACGCGTTATTTTTTCGATCGGTTTTGTTTGTGCAAACACAGAGTTTACCAAAACAATCAGGATGGCACAGGCCAGACTATTTTTTACTTTCATTGGAATATTTTTGTTGGTTGATACAAATATATCCAATAAAACAGATAAAAAAAGTCTGCAATTACATAAGGTTTTTATAAAGGATAAAAGGTAGACGGTGCTTGATGAGTGGAACTATCTCTTTTTAAAGAGTGTAAGACCAAAGACTAAAGCCAGCACAAAAAGTACCATGAATATTCCGAATAAAATTTTACCAACGGAAGCTGCACCTTCAGCGATACCTGTGAACCCGAAGATGGCGGCAACAATTGCGATAAGAAAAAAAGCGGCTGACCATTTTAGCATGAGATAGAAGTTTTAGTTTTCAGAACAAAAATACCTCCCTTAAATCATCAGCAGGCTCACTATTCGTTAAATGGGCATAATAAATAGCTGACATTCTCTCGACTTATCCCGGGCTAATTTGGCTATGGAAAGTACGCTGTTAACGAAAATAAGGAAGAAGCCGCACTAACTGAAATAGATTTGCAGGTATAATTCATTTCAATCAAATCCTACCATGAAGATCAAACTGCTTATCATTACCATCCTCATGAATTTTTGTTTAATAACAGCGAAAGCACAAAGTTTTGAATGGGCTAAACGCGTAGGTTGGTATGCTTTTGACCTTGGTTATGGTGTTGCTACTGACGGGGCCGGGAATGTTTATATAGCCGGAAAATATGAATTAGAGGCCTATTTCGGCGGAACACGTGTTAGCTGCGCAGGAAATCATGATATCTATGTTGCTAAATATGGCCCTGATGGATCTTTTAAATGGGTGCGTACTGCAGGGGGAGTAAGTGGTGATTATGCACATGCAATAGTTGCGGATGGGGCCGGGAACGTTTATGTTACCGGAGACATGGAAAGAACAGTAAAATTCGGCTCTGTTACTCTTACCGGTAATGGCAGTAATGATGTATTTGTTGCGAAATATAATACCAACGGTGATCTGATGTGGGCAAAAAAATTGGGAGGCAGTAACCAAAGTGACAGAGGATTAGGAATAGCACTAATTACCGGAAGTGTATACATCACCGGCCATTTTAAATCAATTGCCAATTTTGCCGGTACTAAGCTTACAAGTTCAGGAGAAGACGATATTTTTATAGCTAAATATTCAACGGATGGACAATTTCAATGGATAAAAAAAGCCGGCGGGCCCGGAGATGATGAGGGAACAGCCATTACAGGAGATGCCTCGGGAAATATTTATGTTACGGGATTTTTTGCTAAAACGGCAAACTTTGGCAGTTTTTCTGTTACAAGCAAAGGCGTTGCGGATATTTTTATTGCTAAATACAATTCATCCGGAACCTGTATATGGGTAAAATCAGCAGGCAGTGGAGCCACAGATTATGGTTATGGGGTTGCAGCGGATAATTCCGGAAGAATATTTGTTACCGGGGGATTCCGGTATACTACTTCTTTTAGTGGAATTTCCCTCAAAGCTTCAGGCGGCAATGCAGATATTTTTGTTGCTTGTTATAATTCTTCAGGAAATATTATCTGGGCAAAAAAAGCAGGCGGGAGCCAGAGTGATTATGGAAGAGCAATTGCAATAGATGGAAGCTCTAACATTTATATAACCGGAAACTATGGTCTTTCCGCTACTTTTGGATCAACAACAATTACCGGAGCGGATGAAACTGAAATTTATTTTGCTTCATATGATGCATCAGGAAATGTACGATGGGTACTAAAAGCTGGTGGTGTAACGGATGATTCGGATCCCGACCGTTTTATTGAAATGGGACTTTCCATTTGTGTAGACAAATCAAGAAATGTTATAGCTTCTGGGGCTTATCGCTCTGCCTCAACTTTTGGAAGCACCACACTTGCTAAGTGGAACCATACGGAAGTTTATGTTACAAAAATAAGGCAGTCAGGTTCTGCAAGGTCGGCTGCACCAAATGTTACGATCACACCTTCGGATACTGCTTCATTTTGTACCGGAGGCAGTGTATTATTGACTACCGCTCAGGATTCGGCATATCAATACATCTGGAAAAAAGACAATATTGTCATCAATGGAGCAAAAGATGCCTCATACAAAGCGAACACGCCAGGCAGCTATTCAGTAATAGTAATCAGCGGAGCAGATACGCTTGAATCTGAAGCAACAATAATAACAGAATCAAGAAGCATTACGGCATCCATAAAGCCAGAGGGGCCACTTGTATGTAAGGATACACCTGCGGTATTAACGGCTAATGAAGGTTATGGGTTTATCTATCAATGGAAAAGAGATGGAGAAATAATTCCCGGTGCAACATCATCATCTTATAAAACGGACGCATCCGGTAATTACCAGGTAAAAATTATTCAGGGTTCTTGTTTTGATTGGTCTGCTCATACAAAAGTATCACTGGAATGTCCTATCCCGGATAGTAGCATAACAGGTATCAGTAAGAATTTTTTAAAAGAGAGAGATGATTCTTTGCTCTTTGTAAAAATTTATCCGAATCCCAATAACGGATTGTTCACCTTGGAAATAAATATGTCGGACATAGCCGGAGAAGTAAAAATAGAGCTTGTAAATGCAATGGGACAGTTGATCCATCAAAAATCAATTTTAACTAATAATGGATACATCAATGAACACATGGAACTGGAAAGCACAGTGCCGCTGGGAATTTATTTCCTGCAGGTAACAATTGGAGCTAAAGTGGAAATAACCCGGATGATGTTAACGAGGTAAAAACAAGATGATTTTGTATAGTTTAAAGTAAAATAAGAAGCTGAAAGTATGAAACCGGATGGTGTATTTATTTTCATAGATGATGATGTTCATGAACATATTATGTTTGAAAAAGCGTTAAAAAAATTTTGTGATAACGAGATAAAAAGTGCTTATAATGGTGAAGAGGCATTTAAACTTATAAAACATACAAAGGAAAATATTTTTTGTATTATCAGCGATATTAATATGCCAAAAGTAAATGGGCTTGAACTAAAACGAATGATAGAAAATACTGCCGAATTGAAAATTAAATCCATTCCTTTCTTTTTTCATAGCACTCATGATAACGGGATAGTGGTAAAGGAGGCTTATTCTATGGGAATCCAAGGGTTTATTAAAAAATCAGAGAACATGAGTGAGTCAGTTAAGAACCTTGAACTCATAATAAAATTTTGGAGTACGATCGTTCACCCCAATAGTGTAAAATAACAAAGCAAAAATTCTTAGCACTCCATTCGAATGATGGATAATAGAATTGCTCGTTTCAATTTTTAAATCTCAATTTGAAATAGACTTAAAACGGAACCACCATAGTGGACCGCCTTTAAGTGTTGCTGTCCAAGATAGTTAAATCCGCAGCTGGTATAATATTTTCGAAGATTTTCATTATCACCCCAGGTGTCCATGCGGACGTATTTCTTATTCTTTTCCATTGCATGTTGTATTGCCCAATTTTTAATCACGTTTGTTATATGCCTGCCTTTGAATGATGGATTTATGGCGATACGATGTAAATAAACGGATGGGTCCTTGTCTTTTTCTTCCCAAATTACCGGATCATTATACAACACTGAGAAAACGCAAACAATAGTGTTTCCTTCAAGTATTTTCCAATGCCGCTTTTCTTTTATTTCAGTTTCAATAAGCTGTTTACTAAATAACGGCCATAGTTCATATCCGTTCTTTTTTTGATATTCAATAGCATTATCAAATAGTTTAAAAATAAAATCAATATCAGCCAACGTACTGTTTACGATCTGCAGTTTTCCGGATGAAAATTCATTGGTACTCATACTGTAAAATTACTCAACTAAATGACCTATGGTATAAATAAAAAGCCCCAAATTCTTTCGAATTGAGGCTAAAATTTAAACCGGGACCAGGAAGCGCTTATTTGTGCATAAGACGCACGACAGGTGAACCTGTTTATTGATATTCCAATTATTTAACTACCTGGAACCGTTTAGCTTGTATAAGGCTGCCATCAATAAACAAGTTGGCGATATACACGCCATTTGGTAAGTTGATTTGCTCAGAAACAAAATTCTGTTTGGACATATCGATATTAAGGACTTCTTTCCCGAGAATATCAACTACCATAATTCTTGCGTTTTTATTGTTTTCGCTGATATTAAAATGAACAGTTTCATTTGCAGGACTCGGATAAATGGAAAGTTCAACTGCTTTATTATTATTTTCCGCTTCAATTCCTGTCATTACATTGTTGAAATCAACTTTTACGGTATAGCCCATAAGTCCGATTGGCATTTTCATAATACCACCCAGAAAACTTGTATTGCTCATAAATGTTAATGATCCGGCACCACGATACTTATTGACCGATTGAGGATGGTTAGTTACATTCATATAGGTCAGCCGCTGTTTATTCCCTCCTGTTGCCGGGTCCAGTACCCACCAGTCTGCACCTAGAAACCACTCACCAGGAAACTTATCGCAGTCCTGCGCAGTCACATATACCATCCTGGCATTGTTTGGTGTATATGTAGGGCATTGGGAATACATCTCAGGAGTTAATTGTGTGATGACATTGGTAATCATATTAATTGTATATATAGGGGTGGTCCAAATATTTTTTGATTCATAGGAACTGTAAAAAGCCAGTGTGGTTTTATCATTGGATATACTTTCCAGCTCTCCGCTAAAAGCCACTCCACCGGGTTGAAATTTACGAATATTGGAAAGTGAAGGGGATGCGCCTATAGTCAGGTCAGCAACTTTAAATACATATTCGCCAAAGCCCAAAGCAGGATTCCATGCATCCGGTCTTTTAACTCTTTGTGACCAGGCAAACATAGTTCCATCCTCTGAAATTGCACCATGAATAACTCCGCTGTCGTAATTATTTGGAAGATTAGTAAGCTGCCAGGCTTGCGTTCCATCGCGCTTTAAAAGCCAGATATCTGTATATCCTCCGTAACCGGGAATTGCGTCACCTGGCACTCTGTTGTGATCGCTTTCAAATACATAAGCATCTTTTTCAACATAACATATCAAGTAATCTCCTGAAGGGAGCCATTCTTCAGCATATTGAACCCTGTCGGATCTCCAGCCGGGATAGGTTAATTGTCTTTCATTATTCCCTAAGGAATCCGAAAGGAAAATTTTATAAATACCGTTGGCATCCGGTTTTCCGTATGCAACGGTATTAGTAGCTTTATTCCACAGAGGGCTCATGGCACTGTCTTTCCACATGGTGATAGTGGCAGCTATTTGGGAATATGTGTTCGCAGAAGCAAATGCAAAAGAAAGGATAATAAGTAATTTTTTCATGGCTTATTTAATTGTTTTGTTATTGATTGGCACTAATTATTGATTATTAATTTACCTGTTGCTATAATATTATTTTCGTTCATGATCTGATAAAAATAGATTCCATTTGTATGGCCTTCATTAGTTATTAAAAATTCCTTATCTATATTTTTTTTATACATTATTTTTTTTCCTGATAGATCATACAGTAAAAAACTTGAACCTGATGGAGTTAGATCAGGAAGATATATCGTAGCATGATCAGAGAAAGGATTAGGATAAATTATTACATCATCAGATTCATACTCCCCATTTATATCAGTAGATAAATTAAATTCATACGCGCCCATATCGGGCATTGATCCTACCGGATTATTTTCAAAATCAGATGTATAACCAAGATTGGTGCCCGCATTTATTGCGGGACTGCTACTTTGAAGATGCAAATCTTTTGCATTCATATTCATAAAAAGCGGATCAGCAACTACTTCACCTGTTCCAAGAGGGATACCAATATTTGTGCTTCCGTTTGTTTTGTAAAATAGATTATGGTCATGAACAATAGCAGGTTCTGTAATAATATAACTCCAGTTCTCAGTATATATTATATTATTCCTTAATACTACACTTGTTGAACTTAATGTTCCGGTTGAACCGATAGCGGTGGGACTCGGCATTGGACCTGGTCCGGTAGCGACAAAAGTATTATTCTCTATTCGTAAATTTTCCAGTAAAATCCCAAAACCTCCGCTTACATGCAACCACATTATTTTTTGATTACGTGTACTTACAAATACATTGTATGCTATTACATTGTTTTTACATTGGTTGGATGAGCTGCCTCCGACCTCAAAAAAACCTTCTGAGTTATAGGACCAGTTATGATGAATATAACAGGAACTCACATTTCCATAGAATTCAATGGCTCCGCCATCTTCAAAAAAATCGTAAGAAGGGGCATAACAACTGTCGAACCGGCTATAAGAAACCTCATTGAAGGAATTAGTCACTAATACCCCCATAGCCCCATAATCGTCATTATTTCCACCCGGAGTATTGACAATCATTTTTAATTGTCCTGCAGAGCAATGCGTGATCAGATTATATTGACCTGAAAGTTCAAATCCCAATCCAACATTTTTTGCATCGCAGTTTCTTATCACATTGTTATCTGATCCTGAACCGATATAGACGCCACTATAATCAGCACCATCCGCTATAAAACCATCCACAATAATCCAGTCAGCAAAAAGCTGTATACAATTTGTCCATTGACCCGCTCCAGGATTCTTAATTGTTGGCTTTGTTCCGTTACCATAGGTTGTAAAAACAATGGGATTCCCAGAAGCACCTGAACGGCTGATGTGAAGATTTGTTCCAGTCCAGACTGAACCTTTCTTAAAAAAGATTGTATCACCGGGATTGAATGGATGAGACATAATTTTATTAATACTGCTCCAGGCAGTTGCATCTGAAATTCCGCCGTTGGAATCATTCCCCCCATTTTTGATGTAATAATTGGTTGCGGATAGCTGATAAAAGCAAATCGCAAAGAACGATAAGGCGATAATTTGTTTCAGGTTTTTCATTTATTCCAGGATTAATACGACACAAAACTATTGCAGGCCGTGATCAGACCCAAATCATTTATTTTTTATTCATAGGAGTCAAGTAAGAATATATTTTAATATCTTTAATACTGTAATACCAATATTTAAAGGAATTATGAAAGCATCGGAGGATTTATTCATCTTAATAAAATCGTTAAGCCAAAACGAAAAAAGGCATTTTAAAATTTATGCTTCCAGGCATACGATAGGCAGGAAAAATATCTATTTAAAACTTTTTGATATTATCAGTAAGCAAAAAATATACAATGAGCATGCGATAAAAAAATATTTTTATGGGCAAACTTTTATTAAACAACTTACATTCACTAAAAACTATTTATACAATCAAATTCTCGAAAGCCTTACTGCATACCATACAAATTTATCGGTGGAAGCAAAACTTAAAAACATATTGTTGCAAGTGGAGATTCTTAATAAGAGATCATTATATGAGCAATGTCATAAACTATTGGTAAAGGCAAAGTCCCTGGCAAAGGCTTATGAAAAACATTTACATATACTGGAAATTCTAAAATGGGAAAGACGTTTGGTACATACTGTACCCAATGCGCAAAACACACAATATATGGATGGGTATTATAATGAAAGTGAATACTCTGTTAATACAATAAAAGATATAATAAAATATGATAAGACCCATTACAGGATTTTTTCTTTCCATGTGAAGGAAGGAGGATTTAGAAGCAAATCTAAAATGATTGAGTTTAAAAAAATGCTTGACAAAGAATTAATAAAAATGGAAAGTAAACCGTCAAGCTTTGATGCAAAACGATTTTTATACAACACTCATTATTTCTATTTCAAATCCATAAAGCATGATCCGGTTAATGCTTATGTTTATTCAAAAAAATTAGTAGTGCTTTTTGAAGCATTCCCTAATCAGATAGAAGAACAGACAGAAAATTATATTGCTGCACTAAACAACCTTATTATTGGGAATGAAGATTTCAGGGATCATGAGGAACATAGTAAGAACATAAAAAAAATGCGAAAGTTGTCTCAGACTATTTTTAAAAATTCTGAGAACAGTAAGAAATTAATCTTCGAAAAATCATATAATTTAGAATTGGCAATGTGTGAGGCTACCGGACAATTTGAAAAAGGTTGCACATTAATAAAAGAAATAGAAGCCGGACTTACTCAATATAGAAGTAAAATAAGCCCTTTGTATGAGTTTTTATTACATTCACAAATCAGTGTTATGTACTTTGGAGCAGGAAATTATCACAAGGCTTTAGAATGGATCAATAAAACACAACAAAAAATCGTTCCTCAGTTAAGAGAAGACTTAGTTTGCAATGCTAGAATTCTTAATCTGCTTATTCATTTCGAACTTGGACATGTTGATTACTTAGAGTATGCTGTAAAGTCTACATCCAGATTTTTATATAAAAAGGAGCGTTTGTATAAATTTGAAACAACCATACTTAGCTACCTGAAGAAAGCTTCAAATGTAAATTCAGAAACGATGATTCAGCTGCTCGAATCCTTAAAGCAAGAACTTCTTTTAGTTTTAAAAGATCCGTATGAAAAAAGTATATTTGATTTTATTTCATGGATAGAGAGTAAAATCGAAGATCGGGGATTTGCAAAGATCATAAAAGAAAAAGCAAATAACAAATTCAATAACTAGTTATGTAAATGAAGTGTGGGACGTTTTAACCAGAAATGGTTATAATTTTAAAGGTTGTAACGTCCTGAAATAAGTTGACGGCTTTTTCGTTACTGTACCCCTCGGGTTGGAAAGGTCGAACTTTTTGGATGATTTTGAGCGGATTAGAATTCTGATGAATTCTCGCAACTGGAAATCGGTCTTTTAGCCACCACAATCAATTAATAATCTCCACATTTCGAGTACCCACCAAAATGTATCAAAAATAACTCGAAAATTAGCCCCATTTTGCCTATACGCTGTTAGCGGCTGCTTTTATTTTTTTAGTTTAAACTTCTCAAACTTATCTCCATTTTGTTTATAAACTCCGTCATTGTCAGTTCCAAGCCAAATTGTTCCGTTATTGTCTTGGTAGATACAGATTAGCAAGACATATTCTTTATCACTTTTTATTTCAGGGTTTGAGAGTGTTTTTCCGTCATATTTCCAAACTCCACCACCATACATAGTCATCCATAAATTTCCTTCCTTGTCAGTTATTCCAGCGACAAAGCCAAGTATTTTATCATCCACCTTTTGTTTATAGCTATTGGTGGATGAGTTCCATTGCCAGAGTTTTGCAATATCTTTGGGTAAATCAACAGCTTTCATCTTTTCATATCCTTTGGGTAGGCTTGGGTTAATTTTGTATTTATAATAAAAATTACCTAACCAAAAATAACCGTCCTTATCTTGAATCATTGAACGCACTCCACCCGCTCTGCCATCTGGAAGTATTGAAAGTTCTTTTTCATCAAACCACAAAAAAGATTTTCCATCATATCGAAAAGCACCTGCTACAAAGGTTCCAAACCAAATATTTCCGTCTTTATCTTTACTTATTCCAAAGACTCCATAAGGATTGTCGCTATTAAATGGGCTAATTAGCGTGTCAATTCCAAACGCTTTTTTTAAATCTTTTCGTGGTAATTTTAATTCAAAAAGAGAATCTCCATCATAACGATATAAATCGTTTGCATTGTAACTAAACCACAAGTCAGTAGGATTCAGTTTCCATTGGTTATAAGACGATTTTATTGCCTTTAAAGTAGTGAATTGGTTTCCGTCAAATTTGCTTATTCCTTCGGGTGTTTCAATGTATATATTTCCGTCAATATCTTCTTGAATACCACGTATTGTATTGTTCACTAATCCGTCTATTGTTGTAAATAGTTTCAACTGGTTTCCGTCTAAATAATAGATACCGTTTCCATTACTACCAAACCAATATTTCCCTTTTGAGTCTTGAAATATTTTCCAAATTTGATTATCAAGTTCAGAAGCTGTCTCGCCGATTTCGATCATTTTTGTTTCAGCCTGTTTGCGCTCAGAATTCACCTGTCCACTGCAAGAAAGGAAGTTACTTGACACAAAAATTATTAAGACTATTTTTATTGAGTTAATTGTCATTTCTGTTTTTTTAGAGTACAGGTCTTTAAGTCTAATAGATTGGCGCTACGTATACTGTAAATATAATGAAGAATAAATTAAGATTAAACTAACGCTCTCCAGTGGCTGTGCCTATTACTTTTTGATCTATTACTTCGAGAAGTGCTTTTTGATTTAGCTCATAAAGCAGAATTGATAACGTTTCAACACTGCTTATTGTCTCCTCAGCCACTTCATCTGTGCAATTTTCAAAGCCGGGAAATGATCTCAATTCCTCAATGCTTAATCGTTTGTGATTGCTCATATATTTGATTTTTTTATGGGTGAGCCGGACTCGAACTCATAATTGTTTCATTTTCAATACGAATTAATAAGCGGATAAATAGCCACTAAAATATCGAATCTGATTGTTGAACTGAGACCCTTGATTTTGTTGAGGAAGAGAAACAAAACCGGATCATCGTTAAATGATCCGGCTTAGTACCCAGCGCCGGAGTCGAACCGGCACGGTTTCCCACAGGTGTTTGAGACCAGCGCGTCTACCAATTCCGCCAGCTGGGCATTGCAATGGGCGACAAAACTACCCAAATGTTTCAAATCCGCAAAAAATAAAGCCTTAAACCCTAAAAATTTTGCCGGCCCCCCTTTTTTTATTACATTTGCAACCCTTATAAAAAGGCTATGCACAACCAGGTAAAACTATTCTCAGGTTCTTCTTCCCGCTATTTAGCTGAAAAAATTTCAGCAAGTTATGGGCAGGAATTAGGAAAAGTAGCGATGTTTCGTTTCAGTGACGGGGAGTTTCAACCCTCTTATGAAGAAACGGTGCGTGGCAGCGATGTTTTTATTATACAATCCACTATTCCTCCATCGGAAAACCTGTTTGAGCTATTATTGATGATTGATGCGGCCAAACGTGCATCTGCCAATCAGATTATAGCAGTAATGCCCTATTTTGGTTTTGCACGCCAAGACAGGAAAGATCAGCCACGTGTGGCTATTGGGGCTAAATTGGTGGCTAATTTACTATCAGCAGCAGGCGCTACCCGAATTGTTACGATGGATTTGCATGCTGATCAGATCCAGGGATTTTTTGATTTTCCGGTAGATCATTTATATGCATCTTCAATTTTTTTACCTTATATCCAAAGTTTAAATCTGCCTAATTTAACAATGGCAGCACCTGACATGGGGGGGTCAAAACGGGCAAATGCATACGCTAAATATTTAAAAACAGATATCGTAATTTGTTATAAACAACGTTCAAAAGCCAATGTGGTAGATAGCATGACGCTGATAGGAGAGGTGGAAGGTAGAGATATCATGTTGGTGGATGATTTAATTGATACCGGGGGGACTCTTACCAAAGCTGCTGATATGATGTTGTCACGTGGTGCAAAAAGTGTAAGAGCAGTTTGTACTCATGCAGTATTATCAGGTAAAGCATATGATAATATTGAAAAATCGGGACTTACCGAACTGATTGTTACCAATACTATCCCGTTGTCAAAGGAATGTAAAAAAATAAAAGTGTTATCTGTGGCGGATCTGTTTGCAAAAGTACTGCACAGTGTTAATAATAATGAATCAATCAGTTCTAACTTCATTGTAAGTTAGTTGATGTACCCACGTATGCCAAGGCTTCGGTGGGAAATAATATTGCGCTAACACATAAAAAAACAGTTGGTCGGACAGCGCAACGATCAGCAAAACCAAACCCGCCTTCGCTAAAGCTATGGCGGATAAAAAAATAAAAAAATGAAATCAGTATCTATTAGCGGTTCGCCACGTGCGAACGTAGGGAAAAAAGATGCAACAGCGTTGAGAAACAACAAGCAGGTGCCTTGTGTGCTTTACGGAGGCAAAGAACAAATTCACTTTTCTGCTTCTGAAGCAGAATTTAAACCTTTGTTGTATACACCGGATGTAAATACGGTAAACATTGACATTGCAGGTAAAAAGTACAATGCCATTGTTCAGGAAGCGCAATACCATTCTCTGAATGATCGCCTTATGCATGTCGACTTTTTAGAAATAGTACCGGGAAAACCGGTTGTAATGAATATTCCCGTTAGAACAACCGGAACATCTCCGGGAGTTAGAAATGGCGGTAAATTAAACAAGAAACTAAAAACAGTAAAAATAAAAGGTCCTGTCGAAAAAATGCCGGATACTGTTACCATCGCTATTGATAAAATGGAAATAGGAGACAGTGTTCGCATTAGTGATCTTAAATTTGATGGTTTAACATTTTTAAATGCACCTAATGTTACTGTAGTGAGTGTACAAGTAACACGTGTAGTTGAAGAGGTTGCTCCTGTTGCTGCTGCTACACCTGTTGCCGGTGCTCCTGCTCCTGCTGCTGCAGGTGCTCCCGCCGCTCCAGGTGCTGCTCCTGCTGCCGCTGCAAAACCAGCTGCTGCTCCAGCTAAAAAATAATTGTTTTAAACACGTTTAAAAAGGTTGGTGGAATTTTCCATCAACCTTTTTTTATTCCTAATTCTTAGGGTTTTGTTATTTTTGATCCATATATTATAGTACATGAGCAAATTTTTAATTGTAGGACTGGGAAATATTGGTGATGAATATGCCAATACCCGCCATAACATAGGGTTTATGGTGCTGGACAGTCTTGCTAAAAAAAATAATTTAAAATTTACCGTTGATCGTCTGGCTGCTGTTGCCGAATATAAATTCAAAGGAAAAATTCTGATACTTATAAAACCCTCTACCTATATGAACCTGAGTGGAAAGGCGGTGAATTATTGGTTACAAGCTGAAAAGGTCCCCAAAGAAAATTTATTGGTGATCACTGATGATATCGCTTTGCCACTCGGTACTTTACGAATGAAAGGTAAAGGAAGTGATGGAGGCCATAATGGATTAAAAAACATACAGGAAACATTGAATTCTTCTGAATATGCCCGGCTGCGTATTGGTGTTGGCAATGAATTTGCAAAAGGTAAACAAGTAGATTATGTACTCGGTAGCTGGTCGAATGAAGAACAAAAATTGTTAGAACCCCGGATCACTCTCGCTGAAGAAATGATACAAAATTTTACAACCATTGGTCTGCAACGCACCATGACTTCTTATAATAATAAATAAATTTTTTTACAATTCGATAAAATATTAGTTTCGCTCTCATAAATTTTAACCTAAAAATAATTTTATGAGAAAAAAAACAATTTTATCAATGTCAATTGCAATTCTTTCGGCAGCCGGAAGCATTGCACAAAATTTCACAGCAACGTATAATTTTAATGATGTAACAAACACTTCGGGTCTCACTGATCCCACGCCTGCTCCTGTTGTAGCTGGTGCTGCATTTGGTGGTTTTTCCGCAGTGGGTACTTCTGCCAATTCAAATGCGAGCGGTCGTTTTTCATTTACCAACTGGCCTATAGGTGCAACCACAGGTGATGATGTTTATTCATCATTAACAGGTTCAGTAAATACTTCTGAATATTATGAAGTAACTGTTGGGCCGGAGAACGGTAACACATTGGATCTAACGGGTATTACATTCAGTGTAAGGCGTTCCGGGACCGGTATCAGAACATACATTGTTCGTTCGAGCCTGGACGGATACATCTCCAATCTTCCGGCATCAATTGATCCCGTGAACGCAGAACTTAGTGTAGCAAGCGGGGATATTTTCTTCTGGAACCTGGATGCAACCACTTCCAATCAGAATGGAAGCACTATCACTTTAGGCGGTGCAAACTACACCGGCTTAACCAGTGCTGTTACATTTCGCTTTTATGGATATAATTCCGAAGGAAGTGCGGGAACGTTCAGTATTGATAATGTAGCATTTACAGGAACTGTCAATTCAATTTCAACCTCAATTGCCAGAGCTGCTTTAACAGATGTAGTTAGAATTTATCCGAATCCATCCGCGAGCGGAATATTTACTATTGATGTTTCAGCTAATGCAATGGTGACTGTTTGCAATATCATCGGAAAAGCCGTTTTTATAAAAGAACTGAATGCTATTGAAAATAGTATTGATTTATCCGCTGAAGCAAATGGCAGTTATTTTATTACAATTAAAAATGATACTGTGATCAGCACCCAAAAGATCCTTATCAATAAATAAAGCTTCCCTGTGATATAAAAGAGTTAACCGACACTCTTTTATTTTAAATCTCCTCATTCACCTATCATTTTCCCACTCCTACCGATTAAAATCCCAATACTTAATATATTAGAATACATTTGGTCAAAAAAATAATCATTCGATTTTCTACTAACTTTGTTTTATAATGCCTCAATTAAACATTATATCCTGGTTTGATAAAAGCACTGTAAAGCATTTACGGTTTCCTTTCTCATATCATTTAATGCCGGTATTTTTATTTGCTTTAAGCCAGTCAGGGCCTGTGAATTGGCAAACTACAGCTATTGCTTTTGTTATTCTTCATTTACTCATTTATCCTTCCAGTAATGGTTATAATAGCTACCAGGATAAGGATGAAACAAGCATCGGTGGATTAAAACATCCTCCGCAGGTTTCTGAAAATTTATTTTACGTAACAATTTTATTGGATGTAATAGGCGTATTATGTGCATGTGTTATTTCTGTCTGGTTCGCTTTATTTGTTTTAATATATGTTTTAATCTCCCGTGCATACAGCTATCGGAATTTGCGTTTAAAAAAATATGCGGTGACCGGATTTCTAACCGTATTTATTTTTCAGGGGGCATTTACTTATTTAATGTGTTCTTCAGCAATAATCGATTTTTCTGGTGATTTTTTTAGTTTAAATAATATTACCTGTATGCTTGTGGCCAGTTTATTCATTGGCAGTATTTATCCGCTGACCCAGATATACCAGCATGAAGCAGATAAAAAAGATGGAGTAATAACGATCAGTTATAAATTAGGATATGTTGGGACCTTTATATTTTCGGGCATTTTATTTTCGATAGCAGTAGTGTTGCTGTTTTTTTATTTTGATCTGAAACATCAACGTGTAGCTTTACTGTTGTTCTTTTTGATAATGTTGCCTGTAATATTACGTTTATCCTCTTGGTTCAGGAAGGTTAATAAGGACAGTACACAGGCAAATTTTGAAAATACCATGTCTACAAATCTATTGGCATCAAGTTGCATGAATTTATATTTTGTAATTTTAATTTTGAATAATTATTTTGTCTGGTTTTAAATCTAATAATGAGTAAAATAATTTCCATAGGAACTGCAGTACCCAAGCA
>JBQTHQ010000010.1:0-30359 GCA_052389695.1 Bacteroidota bacterium
GTTGTATGTACAATTTGTGTAGTGATCGCATTCATATTCGTATCAAATTCCCATACTCTTGTAGTACCTGTTTCTGTAAGCCTGGCAGGAATGTCCTGGGCAAAATCAATAACTGCCGGGTATTTTATAGTATAAGGAACGCGATATATTTTCACAAAATCGTTTTCCTTATTATACCCCACAGTAGTTGGATACGGACCTGCAGGCGCGGCAAGGTTTCCTTTAGGCAGATGTTTTTCCCCAAGATCCCTTCGAAGTGACCAGCGAAGATGCACTCCTGAAGTGCTTCCATCTGTACCATCTGAACCCGCTGCCTGTACATACAGGTAAGGCGACTGTATCTTATCGTTCTGTCCGAAATTAATTACCGTTGGCATTCGTTATAATTTTTTAAATTTTATTTCGCTTCTTTTTTATTTTCTTGTCATTCTGATCCGCCTGAGGCGGAGAAGAATCTTGTTTGAAAACAGATGCTTCACTCTGTTCAGCATGACAAATGCTTTTTCCGTTTACACAAGTGTCACTTTAAAATCATCTGCTTTTATACTTGTTTCATCATCAGTAGCTACCATTAACCTACCCATACCAAGTCCTGCAACTCCGGCTGCAGATATATCCGTTACTGTTGCCGTGATAGTAAGTGTTCCATTGATAAAGAATTTCAACGTGGTACCAATGATCTGCAATTTCGCAATAGAATTATTTGCTACTCCGCCTGCAGCGCTACCAACAGCAGTCCATGTACCGCCCACACGTTTATAAAGTTGTGAGCTTGTTGTATTGAACCTGACAAAATACCCATCATTACCTGTATTGCTTACACGCACTCCAAGCTCTATTGGTGTAGCGGCTCCTGTAGCAATTGACCTCACTTCTACTTCATAATTTGCAATAGCATAACCTCCGCTAACATTCGCGCCATAAAATGATCCCATATCAAATCCAACTACAGAAACAGGTTGTGCCACATCTTCAATTCCGTATGCTTTAATACCGCTGCTGCCGTTCATGTTGATCAGCTGAGTCCAGCTCAATCCAATATCCGGAGGATGATTATTCAATAATGTATTATCAAATAACCCCACATTAAATGTATCCTGGAATATAAGTGCAACAGCAAATATTACATTTTGTGTACTTGTCACATCCAAGCCGGTACCTTGTGTATCGCTGAGTGTAAGGTTTACTGTCTCAGCAACTGCATCCGTGATTTGTTTTGTACCAATTCCATTCACTATATTCACTAATCCACCACCGGTAGCGCTTCCACTGGTAACAAGTGTTACATCATTTTGATAAGCAGGATCAATCAAACCGAAATTGTTTTCTGCCTGAACAGTTACCGTAACAGTACTTCCAACAGTAGTATCAGTAGGATTTAAAATCACGAACTTAGTTGCAGGTGCAATACCGAATACCACATTCTGGTTGCTGCTTACATTCAATCCTGTGCCTTGTGAGTCACTTAAAGTAAGCTGAACCGTTTCCGCAGTATTATCATTGATGGATTTTGTACCTGTACCGTTTACAATGTTCACCACTCCACCACCGGTTGCATTTCCGCTGGTAACAAGTGTTACATCATTTTGGTAAGCAGTATCTATTGTTCCAAAGTTATTTTGTGCCTGCACGGTAACTGTCACTGCTGTACCTTGTACACTATCAGCAGGATCAATGATCACAAATTTGGTTGCAGGTGCAATACCAAACACTACATCTTGTGTGCTTGTTACATTCAATCCTGTACTTTGTGAATCCGTTAATGTAAGTTGTACTGTTTCATTAGTTGTATCATTGATCTGTAATGTTCCCACACCATTCACAATGTTCACTAATCCCTCGCCTGTGGCATTTCCACTTGCGACAAGTGTTACATCATTTTGATACGCAGTATCTATTGTTCCGAACTGGTTTTGGGCTTGTACCGTTACTGTGACAGCTGTACCCTGTACACTATCAGCTGGATCAATAATCACAAATTTGGTTGCCGCTGCAATGCCAAATACCACATCCTGTGTACTGGCAACATTTAGCAATGTATTCTCAGTATCACTTAATGTAAGTTGTACCGTTTCATTGGTGGTATCATTTATCTGTATTGTACCAATACCGTTTACAATGTCCACCAATCCTTCGCCGGTTGCATTTCCACTTGCGACAAGGGTTACATCATTTTGATAGGTAGGAACAACTGTTCCGAACTGGTTTTGAGCTTGTACCGTTACCGTTACTGCTACACCTTGTATACTGTCTGTGGGATCAATAATCACAAATTTGGTTGCAGGTGCAATGCCAAACACTACATCTTGTGTGCTGGTTACGTTCAACCCTGTACCCTGCGAATCAGTTAATGTAAGTTGTACAGTTTCCGGGGTTGTATCATTAATTTGTATTGTACCAACACCATTTACAATGTCCACCAATCATTCGCCGGTTGCATTTCCGCTTGCAACAAGCGTTACATCATTTTGATAGTTAGATACAACTGTACCAAATTGGTTTTGGGCCTGAACAGTAACTGTTACTGCTGTACCTTGCACACTGTCAGCAGGATCAATGATAACAAATTTGGTTGCAGGCGCTATACCAAACACCACCTCCTGTGTGCTCGAAACATCCAGCTCAGTGTCTTCTGAATCCAACAGGCTCAGCTGAACCGTTTCATTCGTAGTATCATTTATTTGTAATGTACCGGTTCCATTTACAATGTTCACTAGTCCTTCACCAGTAGCATTTCCGCTGGCGACAAGCGTTACATCTTCATTATAATTTATATCAATATATCCGAATTCATTTCTTGCTGTTACAGTAACTGTTACTGCCACACCTTGTATACTGTCGGATGGATCAGCAATTACAAATTGTGTAGCTGCAGCCAGTGTAAACACGATATCCTGTGTGCTGGATACATCAAGCCCTGTATTACCCACATCTTCCAATGTAAGTGTAACCGTTTCCGTTACATTGTCTGTTACCTGTATAGTTCCGGTTCCGTTCACAATGGTGACAATACCCAGATCCGCAGCAATAGCGCTTCCTGTAAGATTAAGTTTCACAGTACCATTGAAATTTGTATCAATGTCTTCATTTGGGAAACTGTTACGTGCATGAACTGTTACCGTAGCTTCCATACCTTGTACTGTATCCGCGGGATCTTCGATCACTAATTGAGTAGCAGGTGCAACAGTAAATGTTACATCCTGAGTACTGCTCACTACTAATCCTGTATTCTCAGAATCAACAAGGCTTAGTTCAGCAGTTTCAACATAATCGCTTGTTATTGATATTGTTCCTATACCATTTACAATATCCACTAGTCCGCTGTCAGCAACCACAACATTACTACCCGCCTCAGCTACCAGTGTAACATCATCCTGGAATTCATAAATAATGTTTCCGTTTATATCCTGCACTTCCACACGCACCAATCCTGATTCACCTTGCATAATATTAGCAGGTTGAACTATAACAAATGAAAGCACCTTAGTACTTACCTGGCATACCGAACCAAATTTGGTTAATCTTCCGGCAATGATCGGACGTACTGAAATACTGTATGTTTTATTGTACATCAATCCTTCTATTTCCACCAATGGCAATTTACCATCCGCATTGCTGCGCGTATAAGTTGCACTAAAACTGGATGCAGCATGTTCAATTTTAAATTCATAACCGATGGCTCCTGTAACAATTGTTGCACTTAGTGTTTCATCCAAACCAACATTTGTTTTTCCGCAATCAGCAGGAATTAAATTTGTAAGCGGAGCTTTCACATCCACAGGAACTATAACCTGGTTAATAGCAGGAGTATTCAATACATATTCTTTACCGTTGAATTCTAGGTAGCGGAAACGGATGAATAATTGCTGAGCTGTAATATTAAGATCAGTAGAACCGGAGAGGCCTTTATGAGTAATGAATGCCTTCCTTACATCTTTTGAAATAATTATTGCATAATCCTCATCAACTGTATTTCCTGTTATATCAGTTACTACATGAATTGTTTTTTCAAGATCTTCAGCTTTCAGCTTAGGATCATTGAATGGTTCAGGGTTACTGATAAGAATTCCAAGCACGTTTCCTGAAGTAGAATTTCCGGTGCTGGTATCCACCAGCATATTAAATTCTGTTGTAACAGCAGGATTAATTGCTGTCAATTCAAATGATTTATCAATTAAACGATCAAATGGTTGTGCAAAATCTCTTAATGGAGTGGTGTCTGTTTCATCGCCATCTATAATTTGTCTTGAAAGAACAATACCTGTTGAAGGATTAAGCGCCCCGGGATTAAATTCTTTATCAATATCAAAGAATGCATTTTTCTTAACAATACCATTTGAATCTTTAATGAGATAACTTTCTACCTGCTCTTTAAATTCAGCATATTGAGAAGTTTGGAATGAGTATGTATGCACGCCATTACTTTTTCCATTATATACTGCATTAAACAGCGCGTTATACATTTTAAGCGGTTTCAGCTTACCACAAAGATCCACTTCAATGTTCGCGCCTTTAGGTTTTGTGATCGGTGAAACCGGAGTGCACTTAGGTCCGTTCATCAGGTTATTCAGCGTTTGCACATCCTGTGTCATAATTCCGTCATCATTGATCACCCATGCGATATCTCCTGTAATTGGTTCAACCGGTAAAAATGGCCCATCCGGCTCATCAGGATCCACCGGTTCCCCATTAGGCTCTGCAGGATCTTTAATGATAGCTTCCAGCTTACTTGTAACTGCCGGAAGGCCATGATACGCATCAAAATTATTATACATGGTATATACCTGCGGAGTGATAAAGAACAATAATAATTTCGGACAGTTATAGAACAATGGTTTCGCATTGATCACATTACCGTTCGCGTTCGGATATGATTTATCAAAATCGATATAATCCTTCAGGAATTTTAACCTGAACTGATCTTCAGTCCCCTGTGGTTTTGTCGGGGTCGGCAACAGTTTTTTATACTCAGGGCGTTTTTCATGAAAATGTCCTACAGGGCCTGCGGTACGGAATAAATACCTGTATGTATCTCGATTAGGTGATCCCTGGATTGTATCGGAAGTGATCAATTCTATATAATATGCTGTAGCAGGCCTTAAAGTAGGTGTAATTGACCCACTCAATGCATCCAGCATTGCGGAAGTATCAACAGCTACATCTGTAGCAGTTGGCAATTTTTTATTGTAGTCGAAATTATCTTTTGTCATACGGCACACTTTGAAAAGGTATGCTGCACATGGATTGGTAACTCCTCCTCCATCATCCACCAGTGTACATTGTGTTTCCGTATATTCTGTAAGCGTAACAATTTGTTCGGTGATGGTAATGATCTCGAATTCTATTCGTGTAGCTATTTCACAATGAAGGTTTCCAATGGAACTGCAATCGCCTTGGGAGTGTACCTGGCAGATCTGTTCCGAAACAATTTTTTCACGTGTAAGCACTATAATTCGTTCTTCCAGTTTTTCGATCAGCTTTTTCACTTCCACACATACTTCTCTTTTATGATCAAGACTGCCGCCATGGCAAATCGCCATTGGATAACAGGTGGAAAATCCTTTTAATGTATACGTTTGATCAAGTACGGCAACATCCACGAGGAAACGATAATTGATGCCCGAAACATAGAATTCAGGATCAGGACGCATATTGAAGAACGACATTATTTGTGAAAACAAAATCGTTTCATTATTCGATGTTGTTAATGTAATCACACAGCTTGCTTCATCCGGTGCGCCAATTACCATATGCAAGGTATCTGAACCGGCAGGATTATTATCCGTATAGTAAAAATGTTTTGTATTGGTAAGCTTGTAAGATGCTAAGCGCGGATTATAAGTAGAAGCATAAGGTTCTTCTTTCAGGTTAACAGCACCGCCTATACCGGGAGGTGCAGTATTTGTAAGTTTTCCGGTTTGGGCAAGTGTATTGAATAACATTTCAAGATCCCCCGATTCTCCTGACATTCGGCAGCTAACAGGATCATTCGCGCATATACCAGCTTCTATTACAATTTTATCGATCGGATTTTCTTCATCTTCATAAACCAATGGTTCAACAAGACTACTGATGGAAGGTGTTTCCTTTTTAACAAGTCTGTATCCTTTAATTGGTATAAAATTGGAATCGGTTTCCGGGCCGAATGTTTGTGCATAATAAGAAATTGTCATTCCTTCTGTACGCATCAGCATTGTTAATTCTACCAGTGCCATGGAATCATGGAAATAGATCTCCATGGAGCTCCCCGGTTCAAGTACCAATGCATTGTCGAAACCAAAAGGATTTACTACCTCCTGTATGCTGCCATCAGCTCCAATAATACGGAACATCAGGTCATCCTGCGCGCTTAAAGCATCTTCAGTAAATGTTGTTCCCAACACATCATTAAAATCCACGCAGATCTTTTTTCTTGGCTCAGGCGCACAAAAAAGATCTGTGCTGGTTACACCTAAATATTCAGTAGGTATTAATTTGCTCGCTGCACGCATATATTCCAGCGGGCTGGTAGCCATTATACTTAGTTTATTTATTTTGCTGGTAGCGGTATCAAACTGCCAATAACCGTATTTAGGGTTATCAGGTTTTTTTACATTAACACCCGGAATACTCAGCGGACTAAGCGCTTCATATATATCAAATGATTGCCAGCTTGAGCTTGTAGGATCCCAATGTTTTATAATTAAACTGTCAAGGGTAAAACCGTGTCTTATTTGTTCCAGTTTTCCTTTTTTAAGCGGTATACTGTCAGAATTATTAACTGGTGTAGCTGCTCCGCCAATTCCTGCAATCCCTGGTCCTCCGGCTAAGCCTTTAATAGGTTTAAGGAATTCCATATCAATATAACTATCCAATGGTACAGTAAAATTATCCAAAGCATACGGTGTACCATTCACTACCACTGTATATTCATCATCATCAAGATCAATGGTCACACTGCCCGGGAAAGCAGCCGCAGGTAAAAGCGGGTATGTTTCCTGGGTAAGCATATTTCTTGCCTTGATAGCTTTATCAGGTGCGAACAATGGTATTTTTGACCTGTTAGGATCTTTATCAAAAGTCCAGGTAAACTGGATGCTGATGCAACGGTCTTTTTTCAGCACTTTCACACATGCTTTGAGTGTTCCTGAAATAAAGAACGGATGCGGTACTTCTCCTGCAAGTGTTAAGCTTGCGGTTAACTGGAATTTGAATTTGAAAATGCTCAATAACAGATCTCCACCAAAACAAATGCTGGCTCCTATCTGAACG
Organism: Bacteroidota bacterium; assembly: GCA_052389695.1. Lineage (GTDB taxonomy): Bacteria > Bacteroidota > Bacteroidia > 2-12-FULL-35-15 > 2-12-FULL-35-15 > 2-12-FULL-35-15. The sequence continues at coordinate 7,252 of JBQTHQ010000010.1, forward strand.
GGTTTGAAATTGATCTTTCCGGCAATATCAAGATAAACTCTTAGATCCGCTTTTAATGGCCCTGCGGAATATGACTGAGCAAATGATGCTCCTGCACCGGATTTTATGCCGGTACCTGAAAACATTAAATAAGCGTACACATCAAACAGGTCGAGAATTCTTCCTGTTACCCGTTTAGTTTCAGGCAGGTCTCTTCCTACATTCAGGTACCAGGCATTTGGCGTTTTGAAGAAGAATCCCATCTCCATCAACGCGTTCAGTTTTAGTATCTTTCCGTCTTCTTCCGGTATTTTATAATTCACACCGAAATCAGCGGTGAGTGATTCTTTAGTAATAACAAGCAATAAACTGAATGGTGGATCCGTGGTATCGGTTATCTTAATACGCGCTCTCAATATCGCAGCCTGCCCTTGTAACAGGAACAAACCGGGCAAGGATACCATAAAAAATACTTTGGAAGAAAATGTTTTTCCTCCGTCACCTGCCGTTGCAATAGATGCTCCCAATCCTATGGAAAATCCTTGCTTGCGTATAAATTTGGAAACCTGTACTCCTTCTTTATATTCGGGAGCAACTTTTAATTTATAATATTGATACCATTCTCCATCTGGTTTTAAACCGGCTGCTGCCAAGGCAGATGCCGACCGACTGGCTAAATATTTTTGTCCGAACAATCCACGGAAACCATAAATGCCTACTCCCGAGAAAATAATGATAGGGCTTGGAAGATCTATCTCTACATCTACTAAGAAACTCGGCACCTTAGGGATCATGCGCATGGCGACAGAACCGCCCAAACCGCTCTTAGGCATAGAGAATGCAACACCACCAATGTATTCATCCGCTCCTTCATCAGGAGGCGGAGCCTGTTTCATACTCAGGTAACCTTTAATAAGGAGTGTAGCGTCTTTTTCTGTAGCGCTGCCAGGTATAATTAAATCGATCTTAATACTTTCAATGCGGATGAAGAAATCAAAAGCTTTACCATCAACTGAGTAATAAAATTTAATACCATCACCACGCGCTTCGACACCACCAGGTTTTACACTTAAACCGCCTGCAAATTCGAAGTAATTGTATTTACGAAGTTCGCCTCCCTTGAAGCGTTCATCAGAACCAAAACCAATAGCGGTGATGGAAAGGTTAGCAGGTCCAAGTTTCAGACTGATGGGTTTAGGCAAGGTAATAGTACCGCCCTGCAACTCAATTTTACCGGTATCCCATATCACTAATTTTTTAATTTCGATATCCTTTGGCAAAGCCGAACCAACACCAGCTACTGTAAAGCCAAGGTTACCCGAAACACCAAGGAAATAATGCCCGTCCTTTTTACCAACAGCTAATTCTTTTACCGTAAAATCAAGCACTTGAGGAATACGCAAAACGATTCCTTCATTCTCTTGAGCTACAATACTAAACTCACCATTTTTACCTATATGAATTCTTATTCTTATTTCCGCATCCTGGTTGCTGGCATCTTTAAATCCAGCTATTTTTAAAGTTCCAGCTATGTCAGAAGCAACAATTGAATTTTGGTGGAAAGTGAGTGAAAAGGCATCAAGACTTACCTGGAAGTCTCCGAATTTAACAGAGATTAACGGCGAAGGATTTCCTGCTGTTACAGCTGCTAAACCAATAGTTCCAGACAAACCTCCTGTACCAGCTAATAAGTTAGTTACTCTTAACTCACCTGTGGAAGCATCTTCATCGTGCTGCCAGAATGCAGGAAAACCAACCACACCTTTTTTAATGTAAACACCAATAAAATCATCGGGACGTCCATCGGCAATGGCTTCAGGAATATTTTTAGTCCGGCTCAGATCAAGCTTCATTTCTTCAAGCTCGAGTATAAAACCTGAATCTAATATCTCAGCACGGGTGAAATTAAAATCCGATTCACTGGTAAATTCAAATCCGGATTTGGTACCATATGAAACTGAACCTAAATCAAATCGAAGTAACGCAGGGATAAAATTACCATTGCTGTCAAGTTTCGGAGTATTATCCGGGTTAACTTGCTTCATCCAGGAAAGCGGAAATCTTATTCCTGCACTTATATTATCAATAGAGACATTTACTTGGGGGATGAATAATTCTTTTATTTCGTCCAAGCCAATTTCTCCAAGCCATTTTTTAAAAAGGGTTTCTATTCTTTTTAAAGATTCTTCCAGTGAATTGTCTAAAATAAAATTATCAAAAACAAAACTGTATAAATCTTTTGAATCTGCTTCTACAAAGTCAATAATGTATTCTACCTTTTCGTCGTCTGATAACCCATCTCGAATCACTAAAGTTGTAGATGATGTATTCGTATTATTATAAACCGTTACAAATTCTTCTATTGGATCCGTTCCACCTACAAGAGCACCAGCAACCTCTTTAAAGAATTCTTCAGGAGAAACCTGAATAATTTCAAGAAATAAATTAAAATAAAAAATGGGGTCAGTTGAAAAACCTCCAGCTACCCTGGCCGCTTTTATATATCTTAATATTTTCCACTTGTAGCTGAGTGAAATAGGAACAGATGTTATGTTCGTATCAGACAGATCAGGATTAATAAGAAACTCCAATCCATTTGTTCCTGGAACCTCAAAACCTATTTTTCGGAATGAAACAAGGTTTAAATGATAAAATGCAGCATCGCCATAAGGACTTTTTTCTATATGTAAATCTGTATAGAACATCCCTTCCAAAGCATTATCAAGAATATCGTTTACGAAACCTAAATTATTAGGAATAGCATTTTTATTAATGATATCTGTTAATTGCGGATAATATTTGTCACCTGCAGCCATTTATAATATTGTTTTATTTAAAAATGTTTTTTAATAAAATTGTTATAGCTATTTATTTTTCAATTGACCGTTTTTGTCGTACAATTTTATTTTTGTTTTTTTACCATTGATGTACACCGTAATAGATTCTATATTTCCATTTTCATAATATGTCTTTGCTTCCCCATCAAGCACTCCTTTTTTATATGTTTTTTCCGAGACGAGTTTTCCATCTTCATCCCAGTTCTTCTCCGTTCGGATATATTCTGACCGCATCTCTTCCTTAATAAGTTTTCCATTCTTGTACTGTTGAGTTTTTCCGGTCGTTCGGCCGTTTTTATATTCTACTACTGACGATAGTTTATCATCAAAAAAAGTCCTGGAATCCCCATCAAGAGTGCCATTTTTATATTGCTCTTCTACATATAACTGACCCAGTTGATTATATTCTCTTTTAATATACCTACCTTCTCCTAAATCAATCGATTCATATTTCATATTACCATTTTCCTGATATTCTATTGTTCTGGTCCTTCTGTTCTCAATTATTTCTTCTCTTTTTTTTGCTCCGCTACGATCATCATAATAGTAAGCGTGATAGCTATCAGGATTATTAACTTCCTCCAATACTTTTATTCCGTTCATCCATCCAATGCTTTCTTCCTTAATCAAACTATCGTATTTTGAATAGCGTATACTATAATAAGTAGCGTAAGCCTGCCCTTTTTTATCATAAACTTTACCTGAAGTTTTTGTTGTTCTTTCACCTGAAGGCAAGTTCATAAACTCCTTACTAATACAGTTCGACTCACCAATAAAATGAGCAGCACAGGGCTGAACATTATAAGCCGTAGTAAGCCTACTTATTAATTCCCCTTTTTCAAAATTGAGTTCCTTTAATGTATCTCCATTCTCTCCATAAAATATCCATGTTCCTTCTTCCAATCCATTTTTGTAAAATCGTTTTTCACAAACCCTATTGTCGGCGTACCAAAAAGTCCAATCTCCTTCAGGTTTACCATTTAAAAAATTACCCTCCACTATTTTATTTTTATTCAAATAATAGCTTGCAAAATGTCCATTTTTTTTGAGCATTGATTTCTTAGGTCTATGAACACCTTCCTTTCCTTTATACCACACAGGAAGGCTATCTTCAATATAAAATTGGTCATGTGGATAACGACCCAAATGAAGCAAATTGGCTTTTTCAGGATAATTTGGACATGAGCCATAAAATTTCATCTTATCGTTCAGGAGAAATCCTAAAGGATAACATACATTATCCGCAACAAATATTTTCCTTAAAGAAGGGTGCTCCAACAAGCGTTCAGGGACAAATTCAATAGCATTTCCATCAATAGATAATTCCTTTAAATCCTTTAATTGTAAAAGTTCTTCAAGCGGAAAAGAAAAGTAAGCCTTTTGTTTTCTACCTACACATTTTTCCCATGATCCATTTCCGACCGAAAGTATTTGCAGTTTTTTAAGTTTAATAATCTCTTTGGGAAAGAAGGGATTTCCACCCATGTGTAGTAATATTAAGTTAGGGAAATCCTCCGGGTTAAACGGTAGTGTATCTATACACTGACTTTCTACTATAATTTTGAAAACATTTTCTTGTTTACCAATTTTTGTATTTAATATTTTTACTTCAGTACCATAATCTTTTTTGATGCGAACTGAATCATATTTATTAAGATATGATCTTCCGTTTTTTAAAATAATATAAACTGGCTCATTCTTTATTTTTTCAGAAATAACCGAATTGTTTTCCTGACCATGTAATGGACAAAACGAGAAAAAGAAAATAATATATAACAATATTTTATTCATCTACAAATCTCCATAAAGTGCCTTATCAGCAGGGCTTTCATACCACTTAAAGTTAATTCCATCACTACCAAAAAACACCTCATTATCAACAACTGTTGAAATACCAATCTCCTCATTAGAAGGAATAAATATTGCATCAATAGCTGAATCAATTTTACTTGTAATGGTTGCAATTTCAGTAGGTGTTTTTCCTAAAACCTGTGCTCTCTTAAGTATAATACTTCTTATTCCATCCAATAACCCATAACACCTCAAAGCACTTAATACAGGGTTATACGAAGGCTTAAACACATATGGGGCTGGATTAGGTGGACTTGCTACAGCTACACGTATATATGGTTTTTTAGCATGATTAGCATTTGTGCCATATAAAGTATATCCATCCAGCTTAGCCAGATAGGCATTTGTTCCACCTGTATAATTATCAGGAATTTTGTTATCTAATCTTGACCAAATTGGACTAACAAATGATTCAATAGTTATGTCTAATGAATCGTTATCAAATTCCACATCAGCAAAACTATATTGTAATTTTTTATACAAATCAATTAAACCAGCAGGTACCTCTGGAGTTTCTAAAATCCTGATGTTATTAAGGCAGTTTGTAGGAACACCGTAATCCTGAGGGTTATCCGGCTCGGAAACAGGTCTATTAAGTCCAAAACCGTAGCATGTATCCCGTTTAAGATTAGAACCACCAGTTGGGCCATCAATTAGTTTTCCAACATTTTGTGCTTTTAATTTTATATTAATATTTTGTGAACTAATACCTACTATTAAAGCCTCTACCAAGGCATCAATATTATCTTGAACATTAGTTTGTTCAAGTAAATTTTCTTTATCTGTTTTCTTTAACTCAAATTTATCTTGTGGGTAAACATTTTCAGTTTCCAAAACAAAAGATTTTTTTTGAGGTTTCCCGTCAACCACACAAACCATCAATTGCACCTCTTCATATCCACCGACGCCATTAGGAGCTTCACTTCCACCAGAAACCAACTCTACTAATATGTTTGCATTATTTATACTACTAGAAATTTGAAGATCATTTGTGTTTTCATCATACCTAGCTATCTCATTATTAGAACTATCAAAAAACCTTCCTATATTATCAGGAATTGTTCCATTTGTTAAGCTATTATCAAAGCCTTGCAAGGGAGAATTTTGAACAGGAGTATTATTAAGTGAATTTACTGGATACAATTTGTTTAAATTCGTTCCAGGGGTAGCATTAAATCTGCAAATTTTACTTCTGCCAAAGCTATCGGTTATTATAACATCAACTAAGACAGGTTGATCGTCTAATCCAAATAAAGAAAGATGAACCACCGTTTGTAAATCTTTCCTTGGCTTAAACTCCTTAATATTTGCTCTAGCAACTTTTCCATAATGATTTTTACTCTTATTCAAATCTATATAATTATATGAAAAAAGTACTGCACCTAAATTATTTATATTAGAATCATTTAACAAACCAGTTGTTGTGGAGCCGTCACCTGTAGCCAACAATAAGGACTCTGGTTTCTCCGGAATATTTTCCAGAAGATTTTCTTCTTCGAGTTTACTGATAAAAGCATTAAAGACACAACCCGCTAACTTCCGAATAGCAATACTACTGGCAGAAGAAACATCCTTGAGTATCGCATCTATATGCTCTAATATTTTAAGATCATTGAGATTTGCAGGTTGATTTGGGAATATAAATCTTTTTGACTCACCTGCCCCTCCTTCCCAATTGCCTTTTTTCATTAGATAATATATATTCTCCTTTATATTGGGACGCTCTGGAGCGTCTCCAACGGGTGTTATATAATCACGAAATTGAAAATAAGCATTGCCAATAGTTATACCAATTGGTAAATCACTTCGAAGTATATTTATTATTTCATTTTCTTCAGTATTATTATCAGGTTCAACAAAGCCATTACGTATAAGTACTTCCCTCAGTTTAAGATAAATATCTGGCTTAGGATTATCTAATGCATCTACTTCTAACAAATCTTTTGCAAAAGACCACATAGCAAAAAGATATGCTGTCTCAGCAAGAAAACCCATAGTTGGTGGTGTCGTTCTATCATAATCTAATGCCCCAGATATTATTTTAAACCCCTTGCCAGCTGAGTCGCTAAAAACAGCTTTATATAAATCTTCATTAGGCTGAAAATTAGTTGGATTTGAGTCTAATTCAGATATAAATGATTCAAGTCTTGTTATTTCAGCATTGGATAATACTGTTTCTGTACAGTCTTGAGCATCATCTTCTGGCGTATCAAGATCAACATCCGCACCTTTTTCAATGAATATTAATGGTTCCTTATTCCCGTCTTTATACCCATACACAACAAGAGGAGGAAGTTCAGACTCCTGAAGCGTTAAATTTCCACCATCGGATTTATATCCCATTAATTTAAGATCATACGAGTATAATGGGAATTTTTTATTCCCAATTTCCACCTTTTGCTTATTTGATAAAATTACAAAAACATCAAAATTTCTGTCAAGATCATGGTTTATAGCCATGTCTACATATGAACTTGTTTTTAGCACTATGCTTATAAATTCTTCCTCCAATTGTGGATTAATGCTTGTAATGGGAACAGGAAAAAATGGTGATGTATTAATAAAGCGTACATAATTTTGTATAATAGGATTGGCTATTGTCCCTAAATTAAATGATCCTTTCACTAATTTGGAAGTAGGGCTGGTTAAAAAAGGACGTGATCCATCAATATTATTATATTTATCAGCAACGTGGCTTAAAAAATGTGATTTATTAGATATTTCGCTTACTAATGAAACCGGGGTAGTATTCCTAGAGCTATTCACATCTTTTGCAAAGGCAAAAAGGGTTGTATTAATTGAATCTACTGCTATTCCAACCGATGCAGAAAATGAAAATCTTCCTGTTCTAATATATACTTCTTCATTGTAAACCCTATCTTTAGTTTTTGACGAATCAAAGGGAACAGTCATTTTAAATGGCAAAAAGATATTGTCAATATATTCTACAGAACGATGAACCAGGTCTGTATCCGATGATTCACTCTTACCATTTTTAAGATATTTAATCCTGGAATAAAAAGAGATAGGAAGAGTTGAGCCTGAAGTTGCACCAGGAATTATCCAATTTGGGAAAACCAATTCGAGTGGTTTTAAAAATCCATTAATTTTATTCCGAGTATTAATAAACTTCTTAACTCCAACCAATTCTTCAGGAAATTTTCGTCCTTTAATATAACCGTTTGAAATATATAAGAAAGGATCTTTATTCTCTTTCTTATTCTCGGAAACAGGAATTTCTAATTCTAATATGTTAAAATCCTTATCAAAATTGCTTTCTAATTCATAAGAATTGACATCACTTACCGTAAGGATTGGCCATAATTCATAGTAATTTTTGGTACCACTTTTTAACTTTATATCATTTTTATAATTTTCCAAATAATTAAACGACCGATTAAACTCATTACGTATATCAATGTATACAACATTCTTGTTCTTAAAAATGGGCACTAGAATTTTATTGTAAATATCACCAAAATCTTGTGTTTCAATAAAATCGGAATCATTTGGATCAAGTTCAACCTTAGCTATTTTTTTAATGTATTTTATTTTCTTAAACGCATATAGAGATCCATAAAATGCACAGAGGTCCATATAGTTTAAAACTTCCTCTTTTTTTGTCTTGCGGTTGAATCTATCTTCTGTTGTTGCTTCAGAAGTGGGAGGAATAATTAACGTTTCAACATGTTGTGCATTTTTCACTAATGATTCGGTCCGCACATCATCAAAGATAATTTCAATTCCAAATTTTTTTCCATCAAAGTCTCCTATGTGCCACCCACCCAATACAGAGGGCGACTCAAACAACACATTTTCCGGACGATAAAACAATATATCAATATTAGTTTCAGGCGATAAAACTATAGATGGGTCAAGCTTAAGTAGTTTAGCAGAAGGTAAATCAGTAATGGAACCTGCCACCAATGGTGGCTCACTGATCTTTTCTTTTTCCCTATTAATAAGATCTTGAGTTTGATTTAATTTTTTTGCTAAATTATTTTCAAGTGGACCACTAATTATTTCAGCTGAACCGTTGGTTCTAATTAATGATGATTTAAGAATTCCTTTATATAATATATATTTTATCGATGGAAATCTCAATCCCGTTATTTCAGAAATTTGGTTCTTAGGTTTTAACACTAATGTAATAAGAGATGAATCATCTAAATCTTTCACAGCAACAATTGATCCATCAACAATTGCAATTGCTTTAGGATCGTGCGAAGCAGAGTGAATACTTGTGACCCTATATTTATCAGCAGGTGACGTTGATACAGGTCCAAAAGCCTGCGTTTCATCCTGTGGATTTATTTCAACATCAGTAAAAAAATAAATACTACTAGCCATAATTTTTAATAAGAATTATCAATACTACTTGTATAACGCCATTTCATTCAAATGATACATGACCAAAAAATGAACTGGTATTCTTAAATCAAAAGCTTATTTAGAAAAAGGAAGGACTATAAAATGTCGGTCTATACTTTTTAAAATAAGGAAGCGTAATAAATTATTGGAAGGGAAATCTATTCACACTTAATGTCGGCAATTCTCTTTCAATAAGAAAACGTGTGCGTATATGAGAAAACTTATTAGAAGGGAAAGATCGTTTACACAAATATCGGGGGCGCTTCACTTTTAATATGTAATCGTATGCTATTCTATGCGTATGCTAACTAAAAAATGAACTGGTTTATTCAAAAACTCGCAAAGCAACGAACTTATTGTGCATTTGCCTTACATTATATTTCAACACAATCCCGCCATTCTGCGGAATAATTCGAACTATAAATTTTTATTCCAACGTTTTAGCCAAACACCTATATAAAAATTTAGTCTCATTAAATTAAAATTCGGTGAACAGATACTTTTAATCGGTTAACGCTGTAAACGTAAAAAATATTTTGTAGAAAAAAAATGAGATTTATTTAACGGTCAATTTCATGATTAAACGGCAAAAAAATTAATGTGCTGGAAATAAGCATCTTACCTTGAATTGTAACAGGCGTTTCTTTGTCCGTATTTCCGCCAATAATAATGCGGAATTTGCATAAAAAGCATTAACTTATATCATTCAAATATATTCGCATAATTTTTTTTATCATTTCTGTAACACCTGTTAAATAAGGCATTACAGAATATTGATAAAATCAGGTTACTTTTTAAAAAGCTGATTTATTGAAAAAAACAAACCGCAAAATGCAGCTTAAAATATGACAACATTTTCATTTTTTTTACAGGATGTTTTTTGCTTAACTATCTGAAAATGAGTCAACTACTCCGATTCGAATTTTGGGGGTCATTTGTCCATTGACTTATCAACAGTAACGCCGAACTTTGAATAAATTTTTTAATTAAAAATTTATTCATTTCCATTTTTTTAAATTATAAAAAGAAATAAACTTTTATTTTGTTAAAAAATTTCGCAATTATTCCTTCCAACTTTTTCAAAGTTTATCATTCAGAGAAAAAATAATAATCTGAATTGCAAATTTTTTCAGGTAAGTTGTTTTTTTCAATGCATTTTATTGCCATTTGATAAATATGTTTTATCATTGAAAAAATATTTATTCGATCTCTGAACCAAAAATTCCCGACATGAAAAAAAATTTCCTTCTGTTTTTACTGTTTTGTTCTTTTCAATCTGTTGCATTCTCACAAAATACAGGTGATTCCGCAACACAAAACAATCCCGTTGTAAAACCTGTTTCCATAAAAAAACTAAAAAGTATTACGCTGCTTAATGATACACTCACACAAGCACCACTCGGAAAAAAAATTAAAGTGCAGCTGGATCCCCTGTTCGGTGATGATTTCAACAATTCCTACATTTTATATGTGAATGGCATTCCCCAAAGAGGAATTAAAGCGATCAATAAAAATGCTTCGAAAAAAGAGATGGTATTCAAGCTCCTGCGTACAAAGGATGATGATGATCTTTTGAATAGTTATTATAATCTGAAAAGTCCATATCAACAGGTTCAACTGAGTATTGGTAATGAACAGGGAACCATTACGGATACAAAAACATTTACCATTGTGTTGTACAATCCCTGGATATTGGGAGCAGGATGTTTTCTTATACTATTGCTTCTTGTTTCATTTTTTTACCTGAACTACCGCTTACCCATCATTAAGGATCAAAACCATCTTCCTAATAATCAAAGACCATACAGTTTATCGCGTACACAGCTTGCATGGTGGTCAATCATTATACTTGCATCGTTTATTTTTTTAATTTGTGTAACAGGTGAACTATATACTATTACCGGTTCCGCGGTTATTCTTTTGGGAATAAGCGCTGCAACAACCGCAGCCGGAAAGGTCATTGACAATAAGGATGTAAATTCCGGCAACCTTAACCGGGACCATCCTTCAGAAGGATTTTTTATGGATCTTCTTTCTGATAATGGAGGTGTAGGCATCCACCGTTTTCAAAATCTTGCATTTAATATTATTATAGGATTATATTTTCTTTATGAAGTAATAGTGAATCTGCACATGCCTGAAATAGACAGTTCATTACTTACATTAATGGGCATAAGTTCCGGAACTTATGCCCTTTTAAAAGCAAGTGAAAATAAAGCACCAGCCACACCTTCACCCTCACCAGCAACACCAACAGGAAGTTCATTTGTGAGAAAAGATGAGGATGATAATGCAAAAGGCAAAGACGATGATCATACTGATATTCCCGCTGTAGGATAATAAATAATTAAAAAACTATTATATGGACTTTAAACAGAAATACATCATTACACCAAAGTATCTCACTGCAAAAACAAAACGCAGATCAGGAGCTTTAATATCTCCTACTGTGAAATTTATTGTAGCGCATGATACAGGGAATAAAAACTCTACCGCAAATCAGAACGTTCGGTATTATGAAAATTCAAGGAACGACATCAGCGCTTCGGCTCACTTGTTTGTAGATGATAAGGAAATTATTGAATGCATCCCGGCTTTAACTTCTGATAAACCGGAAAAAGCATGGCATGTATTGTATAACCTTACCATTGATAACCAGTTATTCGGTTATAATGCAAACGATGCAGCCATTGGTGTTGAATATTGCTATGGTGATAATATAAATGCTGATGAAGCCTACCGGAAGTTTATATGGGTAATGGCATATATCTGTTTCAAATTTCAGATAGATCCGAAAAATTCTATCGCAGGACATCACTTCTTGGATCCCAAACGTAAAACTGATCCGGTTTCGGGTTTAGCACATAGCAGGAGAACATACGAACAGATGTTAAAGGACGTGGTAACGGAATACAATGAGTGCTTGGGTATTGCTCCTATTCAAGTACCAAACTTCACGGCAGAGAACGGAACTCTTATTGCAAGCGCGAAATTAAATCTTCGTAAGGGTGCTGCAAGTACTAAATCAGAAATAGCACAAGTGATTGCTGCGGGTACAGAATTGAATTATGTTGGATTTGTAACTGACGGAGAAAATGTAAACGGCAACCGCAAATGGTATAAAGATGCCAATAATAATTTCTTTTGGAGTGGCGCAGTAAAACTACCAATCTCAAACCTAAACGCCTAATAGTCAGACTAAAATTCAACCTAAAAAAATATCATATGCAACCGACAACAATCAACAAAGCCATTCTTGCAGTAGCCTGTGTTATACTACTCGGAATGTTATACAACATCTTTTTCGGACAAGCAAAACTGAAAGATGCATATAAGAAAATCGAAGAAGTCCAGATCGACCTGGTAAACATTAAGATCAACCTTAACCAGTCTGTAAAACAAATTGACAGTGTAGTTACGAAGCTCAATACTTCTGAATCAAGTCTGAACGTGATCCGTAAACAGGTTGAGATTATTGATACTAAATATGAGCTTTCAAAAGAGAAATCAAGAACCAAGATCGACAGTTTAAAAAACGAAGCAGAAAAACAGGATGAGGAACTGGAAAAATTGAAAAAGGCATTTGGAGGCAACTAAAATCATTTTAAAAAATAAATAGTATGAAAAAATATATTCTCGCTGTATTTCTTACGCTGGCACTGGTAAATGTAAACGCACAGGAAAGTACTATCAAAAAAGATTCGATTATTATCCTGGATAGCAAATTCGGTATTACAAATACGGACCCTATTCCTTATCTCAATGGTATTACAATAAAATCAAACTGTGATACGGTATATGTTATTAATAAACTACGCTTCGCAAATTATGAAGCTGCCCGCAGGTATATTATGAACAGCCGCACCAATAAAGAATTGATAGCGCAGTATGAAAAAGCATTGAATGAGCAAGATAAATACTATAAAGAGCTGATGAAAAGTTATACTCAGGCAGATAGTATTTCACAGAACTTAATCAAAGATACAAGAGAAGATCTGCAGGGAGTATCAGCTAATTTAAAAAATGCCTGTACCTCTATTGATTCTGTTAATACCAAGTTGGATGATGTGCAAAAACTCATCAAAAAACAAAAATGGGAATCACTTAAACAAAAACTAATGGTTGGTTTTGGAGGTCTTGGTGCAGGAGTACTTGTAGGGGTAATTATATCTAAATAAAATGGCTAAAGTAAAACAGGTTATTTTATTGGAAACTGACAAATTGATATTGATAGAGCTATTCAATTATCCCACGCTTAAAACTCCGCTAATGGCTCAAAAAGCCTTGGAACAAATAGAAAGAGTAAAAGAAAGGCTACTTAATAAGTATAAAATTATTGAGGTGTTTGTTTCAAAAAATGGAGCTTTTAGGCAAATTATCAAAATTGAAAAAAAGCTTAAATAAATCCTTCCATTATTTTTCATTTGAAGGCTGAATTAGTTCTCGCCTGTCCACCTTCAATAACTTAGCAATATCATCAATGGTTTCTAACGGCGGCTGATTTTGGTTTGTACACCAGCGGGATACTGTACTGATGTTTTTGTCTAATTGGGTAGCAAGCCACTTGCTTGTTTTACCTTTTTCCAATAAAACAATTTTTATCCTGTTCAATAGTACTTTTTTCATTTCGTTGCATTAAGTGCCAACTCATTGACATTCAATGCAAATATAAACTCATCAAATTTATTATCGTAATTGCATTATTTGCAATTATTTAGCTTATATTTGCAATTTAATAGTCATTATATTAATTTTAATATGAATTAAAAAGCGTAAATAATGAAACAAAATAAAAAGGAACTTATAATCAGTCTTATCAAAGATAACCTGAAAAACACTCGCTTAGTAGTAGGATTGGACAAATTAGGGCTTGATTCCGGTAAATATCATTTACAATTAAGTGACACCGTTTTCAAACTTATTGGATTTAAAAGTGATGAACACGAAGAAAGAGTATTTGAAGAATATGTAAATACATCAATGAAAGTATCATCAATAGATATTTTTATGCATCCTGAAAAGTTAGAGGCAATTGCAACTAAAATTTATGAGACCTTAATGCAGGAACAGAAATTACAAATCAAAATGAAGAAAAAAATCAACTAGGCATACAGATGTGCCTCTAACTTATTTATTAATTCCAATTTATTAGTAACATTTGTTTTCTCGAAGGCATTCTGCAGGTGCTTTGCAACTGTTTTATCTGAAATGCACAGATTATCTGCAATTTCCTTATAGGTTTGCCCTTTCTTAATTAATTTAATAACTTCTCTTTCCCGAGTGGTTAAAAGAAACTTACTACAATTATTTTCAAATAAATTAGAATTTGGAGGAATAGCTTTGGGCTCATGGGTATTACTCATAAGCGAGTTATACGCATGATTAATAATTGCCTTTCTTTGCCGGGATAGATTGTTTAAAACTGAGTCAATCTTTTTGGTCAATTCGCTGATTGAAAATGGTTTAAATATATAATCAATTGCTCCTAATGACAATCCATGAATTTTATCTTCTACTGTTGTTTTGGCTGTTAAAAATATAACCGGGATATGATTAAACTTCTCCTGGGAAGAAATGTTTTTATAAAGTTCGAATCCGTTTCCTTTATCCATCATCACATCGGATATCAGCAAATCCAGGCGCTTAATTGTTTTTAATTTTTCCAATGCTTCCTGCCCGTTTAATGCAAAATAAACGTTGTACTTTTTTTGAAGTTTTTCAACCGTATAATTTAATAATGGAATATTATCTTCCACAACCATTATTGTCGGTTGATCTTCATTGAAAGTTTTTTCCTGAATAGTTAATTGTTCAATTTCAAAATAAACCTCCGCATTTTTAAGTTCCGAAAGCAACTCATTACTTGAGATGGTATATTGAGACAATTCAACATCTATTTCTGTCCCAGCCTTTCTTGTAGGGTCACTATTGATAGTTATTGTCCCCTGCAGGCTATCGACAATTCTTTTTACAATCGATAACCCAAGCCCCATACCTTGAAAATTTGCTTTTTGTGAATTTATCTGATAATAGGGTTCGAAAATTTTCAAATGAAGATCAGATGAAATTCCAATCCCATTATCTTTAACAGAAAAATTAATTTTTTCATTAACTGATTTTAATACAATTTCTATTTTACCGTTTTTATTTGTGTATTTAATTGCATTTTCAACCAGGTTATTAATAATTCTGTATAAACATTCAGGATCTGCTTTTACAAATAACTCTCCCTCAATCAAGTTTATAATTTCAATATTTTTTCTATCCGCGTAATGTTTAAATAATATCATTTTTTCCTTTAAAATTTGACTAAAATTTGCAATCTGATCATGGTTGTAAACATTAAAACCTTTATACATTCTTTCTATATCAAAAAAATTGACGACATCTTTAGTCAATTTTTTGAGGCTATTCTGAATTATATCTAATTCCTTTGTTTGTCCATGTTTGCTTATATATTCTTCCAAATAGTTATTAATTAAAGTTAAAGGAGTTTTTGTTTCATGCGCAAGGTTAACAAAGGAATTTGTTCTTTTCTCATTTGCAAGCTCCAACTCTTTTGTTCTCTCTCTGACCTTTACCATTAATTCTGAATTTAATTCCTGTAGTTGCTTTTCGGATAGCATTAATTCGGCATTTAGCTTTTGTAACTGTTTTTCAGAAGTTAATAATTGCTGATATTCATTTCTCGCCTGTTGAACTGTTTGACGAATAAACAAAACGGTCATGACCAATAATCCCGAATTAGTGGTCAAAATTTCCACAACCTGGCTTCCATTATGAAAATGAAGAATCGGCTCAAGCCATTTATTTAAATTACTCTCAAAAAATCCCTTTACTGGTAATAATCCGAATAAAATCACAGCTATGTACATCCCGACAATATCTGCTTTTGATGCGGGATTCATTTCTATTTTCCGTGCTTTGATCGCTGATCTAAGAGAATATAGGAAAGATATAGTATATAGAAATGGAACAGTTACAGCTAATTTTCTACTAAAAGCCAAATCCCCGGTTAAATAATAAGGCACTAAAAACAATAATAGGAATGGGCCCAACAGAAACAAAAAATTACCCCAAATTGCATAAAACCGCATTTTTTCTAATTTATATGCTTTGTAGAAATAAAACGGAAAGTACATTCCCATAATAAATGCAACGGCATAAGCCATTATATTTTGAGTAAATATTGAAATGGGAATTTTAGGATCGGGTAACAGGCCGCCTACCAGGTTATGTTGCACAAGCAAATACAGCAGGATTAAAAAATATAAGCGATCTTTATCGCTTGGCCGTGATAAATAATAAACAACCTGATGGCAAAGAAATATCATCTCCAACACTATAATCAGGAAAGTTATAATGTGTAACTCCGTGTTAAATACAAGCATTCAAAAATTTAATTTAAATCACGTTTAACTAAAAAAAGTTTATATCCAAAATCTAATTCATTGTAAATATTAAAACCATGTTTATTATAAAACCGGATATTTTCCGGAACTGATGTTTCCAGATAGATTGGACGTTTGAGAGCATCACTTTCCTTAATTAATTGTTTTAAAAGAGCGCTTCCAATACCTTTTCCCTGTTCGTTTGTATTCACACCAATAAACCACAGGTAATAAATGGGATCTTTAGGGTATTGACTTTTTATTTTTGAATCGCGTTTTAGTATTTTACCCACTCTTGATAGTCCCACGCAGGAAACGGCGAGCTTTGCATCTAACATCACCGTTTTTAGTGTTGTCTTCTTTTTGTCAGGCAACATAGTTAAGGCACAGGCCTTTTTATCATCAGATAAGTATACATCCCCAAACAGATAGCACAAATCAAAAGAATATTCCATCAATTTTCTGATTCGTTTTTTTCTGTTCTTGTCTTGTTTTACAACATAATTGACACTTTTATTTGTATCAAATGATTCACAAAGTATGTCAATCACAAGAGTTCTGTCATTAAACCCTGGCACCAAAGCACTATTGCTTTGATGATCTGGGAACTGAAAACAACCTGAAATATTATGGAAATGAATGCAATGTAATGGCTGAGGTAATCCTTTCTAGGTATGATCTCTTCGTCTCCCGAAAACTTATGACCCATCTTACAAGTAATCTTTCAGCCACTGAAATTGAAGATGCTTATGGTAATCGGGTACGATCAAGGATGAGAGAGATGTTTAACCTGATAAGTTTTGATAAAGATGATAAGGATAAGCGTAAATAATACAAGGATATCAATATTTTCAATTAGACAGCATCCGGCTGCACTAATGATTTATTTAAATTTTTATTACTTTTGATATAGTTTAATCTATATATTTGCCGAATATTTCACTTATAAGTAAAATTTATTACACTGATAATCAGATTGTTATATAATAAAACTATTTATTTCATCTAAAAATGAAATATAATTCAATAATTAACGTATAAATTAGCAGCCATAATCGTGCAGTTTGAAATAATAAAAATTTTATCAGGAGAGTTTACCAACTTTTACACAATACGATTTGATGGAGAAGATCATAATCTATTTGAAAAATTTATTATCGAAAACAAATCTAAATTTCCTAATGAACTTTCTGATATAAATAACAGGATTCAGGTTATGGCAAAAACGACCGGAGCCCGCGAACAGTATTTTAAATTAAACGAAGGAAAACCAGGAGATGGTGTTTGTGCGTTATATGATCAACCAGATAAACATTTAAGGCTCTATTGTGTAAGATACGGATCTGTCGCTGTTATCTTGGGGAATGGAGGAGAAAAGCCTCCTGGTATGATAAAGTTGCAGGAAAGCCCTAAGTTGACAAAAGAAAATGAACTTCTTAGAAAAATATCCAAAGCAATTGATAAAGCACAAAAAGATGGATTGGTAGAATGGTCTAAAGATGGAATGGAGATATCCGTAGATGGTACGTTTATTGATTTATAAAGAGTATGAGAACAAAAACCAAAAATATGAAACCCGTAAAAACTCACAGTAGTAAAACCTTGAATGATTTCTTTGCTGTAACTGACAAGCATGAATTTGAAAAAACAGAAAAGAACATGC
The DNA here is from genome assembly GCA_052389695.1 of Bacteroidota bacterium. Lineage (GTDB taxonomy): Bacteria > Bacteroidota > Bacteroidia > 2-12-FULL-35-15 > 2-12-FULL-35-15 > 2-12-FULL-35-15. Next base: position 25,344 of record JBQTHQ010000010.1, read on the forward strand.
TTTTAGCTATGAGAATAGAAAAAGCCATGAAAGCCAAAGGTTTTAACAAAACTGAATTTGCAACTGCAATGAAAGTACAACCATCTGTTATTACTAAGTGGCTTAGTGGGACACATAATTTCACAACAGAGACTTTATATGATATTGAGGAAAAACTTTCAATGTGTATTATAAATGTCAAGGAACCTGACCGCTTTGAAATAATAAGCCGCAGCCACATTACAGTTGCCGTAACAAGTAAAGGAGAACTTGCTCCTTACTGTTACGGTTTTGTTCCACATGACTTATTGAAAATCAATCAAAAAACCACTAAAGCTGTTTTACAAAATTAGTATGACAAAAGAAAAAACATTAAAAGAAAATTTAATAAATTTTCAAATTAAGGCAGTAGATTTAATAAGCAGTCATATTCAGCCTCCCACTACTCCATTCTCAACCCACCCTAATTTTAATTTTAATATAGCTGTAGAGCAAAAACTGGATCATAATAATAAATCATTAATTGTTTTAACTAATATAGATATTGCAACGGCTGAAAATTTAGATTTCAAATTAGCTTCAGCAACGGTAGCATGCCTTTTTGCAATTGAAAATTATGAGGATGTGGTCAAAATTGATAAAAATAAACACGTCATTATAAATCCAGAAGTTCTAGATATATTAAACTCTATATCCATTTCAACTACAAGAGGTGTGATGTCTCAGGTATTTAAAGGAACATTTCTTCATAATGCCATTTTACCCGTTATAGATCCTAAAGCATTAAAAAAAGAAAAATAAAGGCACCCATTGAACAACAGGTTATAATGTGTTCGTCCCTCAGTCGTCTGCAAAAAAGCATGCCAAACCATTGCCGCCTTTGCTATAATGTTATTATCCTAATGCATTAGCAAACGCGGCAATGCCCACAGCTATCCCACTATCTTTTCTATGTGGGTGCTACGCAGTTTGTCATATTTTTTGCGCTCCTCCTTCAGTCCTCACTGCAGCCTACTGTGTCCTTCAAGCAGCTTCATTCATTTCGCCTGCACTTCACCCGCAAGCTGGGTTCCGTTCGGCTCATTCATTCCAGCAGCTTTCAGTCCACCGGCTGCAATAATTTGGCTCGCCTGCGGGTCGCTTCGGGCTGCGGCTGATTTTGTTTTATTTGTACCGCCAGGGCGGTACCTTCTTATGGTTAGCCTTGTGTAGTGCATTTTCGCTGCGCAATGGCGCAGCTCAAATTTCTACAAAGGTCGCAAGCGCACTCATTCCGCCCAGCCTACCCTGAGCCTGACGAAGGGCTTCATTCCGTGCTTTCTGCTCCCTCCCTCAGCTCCACTCGCGGGCGGCTCGCCACGCAGTCGGATTGCAAACCATTTCGTTTCACTACATTTTTTGCAACCGCTTTTCCAACGCTAGCTCAAGGCTGTATAACCTTCAAACCCAAAATATATTTATATATTTACCTACTATGAAAGCTACAAAACCTTTAGAATACGTTTGTTTTTTCCCGGTTTCTGTTCCCACAAAAGAAGGCGATGCGTACATCTTTTTATCTGCTGATGTCTTCAGTGATTTTATTTTCAACACAGGTGTAGAACCCAATGACGATCCCGAAACTATTTTAAAACATATCTATTTACTCACTGAACATCCTGACTTTGTTAAATATATAAGTTCAGGATTCACCATAATACTGCATAAATACAAAGAAATTGAACCAAGAATTCGCAGTATAATTGAACCATTGGGAGGAAAACTTTCTTTTGACAGCCAATATGTCAATAAAATAATGGTTCCGGTTATAAAAAGCCTGTTTCAACACATGAAACATCCTTAAATTAATTTCGATTCTTTTTTATTAAATAAAAAAGGCAGCAAAGATAGGTGGGCTCGCACACAGCGCGCAAGGAGCCTGCACTGAGCCTGCCGAAGTGGCTATCAAGGTCGAGATGTATTTTGAAAAAAATCTCCACACCTCATTCCGTGCTTTATCAGGGTATTAGTTTAGTTATTGCGCTCCATTCGGGTAGTATTTTTTTCAAAAACCTTGACAGCCTCGCATAGCCCACCTATACGGGTGCTTTCTTTTTTATTTTTTTTCGGTTTTTTCTTTCTTTCTTTTAAGATGCGTGAGCGAAGCGAGCGAAAGCATAACTTTTAAAACCATAGTTATGCTCAAATCAAAAATCAAAACTCACAAAATGACCAGGACTTACAAGGAAGAACATTTTTTTATCTTGTCAAAAGGAAATAATAGCGGAAAACCAATGGACAAACCATGTCCGAATTGTTTTGTCTGCTTATGTAAAGATGAAATAGAAAAGCGACAGCTTTACTGGCTTTTCTATGGTCTATGGCAGGGAAAGTATTTTAATCCATTCTTAACCGGATCCGTAATTCCTTTCATCCGCATTGATGATCTGCAAAAAGTTGCCGAAACAGCTCTTTCCAAAATAGAATTACAGCCCAACCAGTTCAGCAAAAACATTTCAATGATGCAATTGCTGAATGAAAAGTCTAAAGTGATCATGGAGCAGATAAAGCTTATTAAAAAAGCTAAGAAAGCTTTGATGTACCAGGTATTAAAATAGCTCCTGGTTCTTCTCAACTTTAATGCAGTTTTTCCATTATTAAATTTTATATGCAAAGATTTGCAGGCGGTCTGACGCTCATGCCAACCTAAAAAAAACCAAAAGACTTCGGCATAAACACGTGCTCACGCACAAGCTTTCATTTATTCCGCTTCCTTTTGGTTTTTTTATTCCGCTCTGCTGAAGAATGCATATAAAATTTAATAATTATGCAAAAACATCCAAAAATCAAAGCAGGCATGTCATCGATAGCACATTGCCCATTTACTATCCAGGTTCTAATGAAACCTATGCTGCTATCACCTTATGCTTTTAATAAGTATCTGCGCAAGCATGCATTTTATCATTCACCATCACCCAGTATCAAAGTATATAAGCTGCCTTGTGGTTGCTTCGTCTGGGTACATTCATCCGGTGTCCGGCAGCTTTCGGCATTCCCGTTTTAGGTTAGTTGAAAAAAAAGTCCCGCATTTCTGCGGGACCTAAACCCTGATCACCAGTCACCACACTAATGACAGAGACTTATTTTTTCAGCTTTTTAACAAGCCATTTAAGAAGTAATGATACTGTGAAGCTGACAGCGGCACCGATAGCAGCCAGTATCGCAGTTTTAGCAATATCTGATGAATTCACGTTCACCAGTACAGTAAGAGCTGTTCCTCCAACTGTTCCGAGTAAAGTACCGCTTCCTAAGTGTTGATTGCTTGCCATTTCAAAAAATGTTATGCTACTTCAATAACACGCAACGCATTAAATGCACCATTCTTCAAAGAATATTGCACACCATTTACTAACTGGAAGAATTCAACTTTCAACAAGTATAACTTTGTACCGGTTCCTGCAGGCACTGCCGTTGGTGTCAATGTTACATTGGTAGAAGGTGCATTGGCTGCTAAATTTTGAACGTTAGTGAGCTTCACATCAGCTATGCCGGTAGCAAAATTGATGTTTGCATAACATCCCGTAAAACTCATGTGTGTTGCACCGGCAGGAATTGCAATGTCATTTGCTGCAACCAAAGCATTGATTGTAATTACTCCTGTAGTAGTGTTTACAGCGTAAGGCTTAAACAGAATGCTGCCTAACAATGCACCCTTATTAAACTCAAAACTTTTCAACAAAGCCTTTGCAGTGGTCAAAAGAATTGCCACGCCAACATTTCTTAAACCCCTGGCACTGGTTGCGTCCAGGTTTTTAATCCTTGCCATCAGCTGTGTCATCCTTGAAACAATTCGGCCATCCGATGCATTTAAAGCGATCGGCCGAAGTGAATCCCGTACAAGCTTACCTGCAACAGCTGAGCTTGCAAACTCTACTCCATTCTCACGTGTACGGATAAATGCAGGATCATTCGCTATACGTTCTCCTGAGACACCACTTTTTGTTTTCACCAAGTGTCCATCCTGTGATCTGTAGAAAGTAAGGTCATCTAATGTTCCTTCAACTTTCAATATTCCTTTTTGTCTTGCCATTTTATTTATGGTTTTTAAAGATTAAACACTAATTATTTTTTCAGTCGCGCAACTAAGACAAAAGTATCGCGGCCTGTATCTATTGTCAATACAAGTTTCCGTTTAATGCCATTTATACCGTTTTATACCGATTTAACTATTTTTTAATTGAAATACATGAAATAACTTTGTAGCGTATCTTAAGCATACCTTAAGCATAGATAGTGTATGAAGAGTGTATCAAGAATTTGCATTTATCCGAAAGATGTGATGCGTATCACCGGAAAAGGTGAGCGTTATGGAAGAAAATTGATTGAAAGGATTAAAAAGAAATACTTAAAAGAAGACCATCAGTTTGTAACCGTTGAAGAATTCTGCAGCTTCACAGGACTAAAAACTGAACAAGTAATTCCCTTCCTGATCGCCTAATTACAGAGTTATTGAATAAAATACTGGACCTACATTTGTTTGCATTTTTGTTCAAAAACTTGTTCAAAAAATAGCATGGTTAACACCAAACAAAAAGTATTTTTATTACTTTTGTATCTAATAAGTTTAAGCGTATTTTGAATCGAATTAATAATTGACCTATTCGTTGACCTATTAATTTGATAAGCTATAAAAGGCAGTAAAGACGGACGAAGTACTAGTAATTACAAATCCCTCTCTCTCCGCTGAAAGGGACTGTTCGCATAAAAATGTGAATAGTCCTTTTTCTATTAAAGCAGAATCGCCCGAAAGACGGGCGATTGCTGCGATTATAAAATTTATTTTGTCGGTTCGAAATACTCCATTTTGCTTATCATAAGCAATTCCTTCAGGGAATATCAGTTTTTGCAGTTTTTCCTTTATTCCAATATTCCCCTTTGCCCAAATTAGCGGGAGATTCCGGCTGAATTCGATTGCTTTTCTGATAAGGATCTTGTGGTTCGAAATGCTTATCGTGCATCTCTCCATTTCCTTTAATATTTCAGCCTGTTCTTCCCGAT
>JBQTHQ010000011.1:0-3441 GCA_052389695.1 Bacteroidota bacterium
TTTTTCTTGGTTTGATAATGACAGAAGGCTTTGCAGAGATTATGAATATTTAAGTGAATCAACCGAATCAATGATACAATTATCGGCCATAAAATTAATGTTGAACAAAATTTAAACAGGCTCTTAATAGATGATTTATTTATCGGAGTTAAACATCAAGATGACGTAAGACGCAGTGTTAGTGATAGTGAAATAGCAGTCACAGCAATAGTTTCAGCTCTTTATTTTGGCGGGAATCAATATCATGCAATTCACTTTATGAAAAGTCATGGTTATGTACCACAGATGCTGGATAAAAGTCGGTTCAATCGTAGATTACATAAAATAGGGCGATTATTGTACGATTTGTTTAGCCAGGTGGGAAGCTACTTAAAAACAGTCTGTTGTGAACTTCATTATATTTTAGATTCTTTTCCTGTTGCGGTTTGTGATAACATACGAATTGCCAATAGCAGGCTTATAAAAGGGAAGAAATGGAGAGGTTTTACAGCAAGTATGCGAAGATATTTTTATGGCGTCAAAGTACAGTTGTTAACAACCGGATCAGGAATACCTGTTTCATTTTGCTTCACACCGGGGAATCAGGCGGATGTTAAGTCATTAGAAAAAATAGTTTGCGGATTGCCTCCTGAATCCAGTGTATATGCAGATAGTGCCTATACTGATTATACCGCAGAAGACAATTTGTTTGCAAACGAGTTGGTTTTGTTGAAGATACAACGAAAATCAAACTCAAAAAGACAAGATAATTACCAACAAATGCAAGAAAAATTAAAAATGAGAAAACGAGTAGAAACAACCATTAGCGACATTAAAAAAATGTTCCCAAGAACCATACATGCTATTACTTTGAATGGGTTCCTTATAAAGTTGATTTTATTCGTTTTCGCTTTACAAATAAATAAGATTACGAACTAGCAACTTAAATTAATTATTTGCTTTATAAACCCGTTTCCATCGTTTCCCCGTTTCCAAGGCTACCATTTTCGGAAACATTGGAAACGGAAACGAATAATTGAGGATACCTGTTTTTCCATTTGGAGATAGTTCCTTTTGAAATACCTAATTTTTCTGCAATATCCCCATAAGAAAGGTTCTGTTTTAATAATTCAACCACTTCATAAACCTGTGATGGTGTTTCCCCGTTTCCAGTTTCCAGTTTCAGGTGGTCATATTCGTTTCCAAAGCCGACAAACTTAAACGTCAGCAAATTATCTTCCTTTATTATATCCATAACAATAACATTACCCGTATCATAAAGTAGTTCTCCGCTTCTGCTTGGTTTTACCTGTTTCCAATACCTGCGATTATTAGCCTGTGTACTTTTTCCAATGGCCGAAACGCTATCGGCAAAATTGCTCAGATGCTTACTGCCTGCTATATGAACTATTGTTATCGGGTCGTTAAAAAACCGTTTGGGGGTGTGTGCTAATACCAATATGGATAGATCGTATTGTTTTTTTAATTCGTTTAATTTTCGCATGACCTCCAGCGCAATTTGGGTATCTTGTGTGCTTTGGGTACTCAGGAAGGTAAGGTTATCAATAACCAATACTTTCGCCCCGGTTTGTTCAATATCAAATTTTATCTTTTCAAATAACAGGTCATTAAATTTTGCCTGCGGGTTAATATTCATTAAAGCTGGAAAATCAATAGTATCTATAAAAAAATTTTCGTTGAATTCATAGGAGTGTCCTTGGTCATTGGTATATCTTTTTCGGAATTGCCTGTCGGTTAATTCAAAATCATAAAATAGTACCGGCAGAGCATGGTTTTCATTCTCTAAAAATAACATTCCGTCACCCTTACTTATTGCGTTTGAAATTGCAACGGCTAAAATGCTTTTACCGATTCCGGTATCAGCAAACAATAAATGAAGCTCATTGGTTTGCCATATCATTCCGCAGAGTTGCTTAACGTAGGGTTGGTTCTTTGCATCTATCATTCGTTGTATAGAATTTCTGATTGGCGGTAATCCGTTAAAACAATTTTTAGTAACTTTGTCCATACTTAAATAAGATTTTTTCATTTTTCGGGGCGGATGTTGGTAGCATTAGCCCCGATTTTTTTAATATAAATTGCTCCACCTGTTTTTAATTTCTAATTCATGGAGTGCCCGGTAGGCTTCTTTATCAAAATATTTTGATGGTTGTTTTTCTTTAAGTGCATCCTGTTGGCCTTGTTCATATCCCTTTTTAAATTCAAGCTTTCTTTCATTTTCCGTAATTTCATTGATCTGCATTAATTGAAACCTGATCGCATCAGCAATGTTCATAAATTCCAGTAAAACGCTCATCGCTTTTTCGTTCTCTTTAATTTTTTCAATAGACGATTTGTCATCATTTTTAGCAGCAATGATTTTTTCTTTCAATTTTGCCAGCTCAAATAATGCCTTTTTTTTGCGATAGGTATATTCTAAATCCTAGGGAGCAAACATTTTATTAATTTTTGCTGTCTTTGTGGTTGTATACTTTAATTAATTATAAAATAAAAAAGCGGTGAATTATAATCTTCACCGCTTTTACCATTAAGAATTAATCTTCTTCCCCTTCCTCCGTTTCTTCATTTGACTCCACCAATTCTTCCAGTTCTTCCACTGCTTTGAACTGGGATTTGTCAAACTGAACTTCAATAATTAGTTCATCATCATCGGTTACTCCGATAATTTCATTGGTTAATTCATTCTCAGAGAGAATTTCTGCAAATTCAACTATTGAATCTGCCGGTACATCAAATTGCGTTTTCATTTTGATTGATTTTTTGGTTAAATATTAATTATTAATTAAAAAATTATCGTCTGGGATGCTCATTTTGCATCTCTTTTATAGTTTTGCGCTTTCCTTCCAAAAGCCAGCTTTCCAGTTCCGATCTTTTGAAGTAAAGCTTTTTGCCTTTTTTCATAAAAGGAATCTCTCGCCTTGAAGTGAAACCATACAAGGTTTGCCTTGCAAGGTTTAAAAAGTCGGCGGCCTCATCGACCGAGAGAATTTCACTGGGAATGTCAGGTAAAGGGTGGTTATTAATTTCCTGAGAGTTAATAACCTTTTTTACTGAACTAATGATGAGGTTTACTAATTCATCAGGGGTGGTTAAAATCAGCTTGGTATCCATAGGGTTGAATTTTAATTGTTAAACATTAGATTTATATACTTTCTTTTTGAAAGCCGTTTTCATAAAATCCAATACTTCACTTTTTTTGAATAGAATTTTTCGTCCTATTCTGTAATAAGGAAGCCCCCGTTTCTTATAATTATGGATGCTTACTATGGTACATCCTAAAAATTCGGCACATTGCCGAATATTAAAATGCTCTTCCTTGTCCAGCGGGTTTGGTTCAGGTTTATTTTCTGAAATAGCAGAATGAACAGTTTGTTTAGTGAGTTCCATAAACTCTCCGATGGTGAGCGTGTAAAGTGGTTTTAATAGGTCTGACATAGTATA
>JBQTHQ010000012.1:0-29919 GCA_052389695.1 Bacteroidota bacterium
TTAAATCCCTTGTCCAATTATCATAAATGTCTACTTTTGAATCAGAAGAAATTTTATGAGGAGATACTGGCTTTTTGAAACGACTGTCAGTCAAATCATTGAGAGGTTTGAGGTTCGAAAGTTGTAACTTCCAGCCCGCCAAGCCTAAGTCAAACCCTTGCTATGCAAGGGTTTTTGTTTTTAGGATGATAGCGATTGGAGCTTCGCTCTGATGAGCAAACAGACTAAAAAACAAAAAGCTGAAAGCTGTTTGACTTAGGCTTGAAGCCTCCCTCCTTTGGGATCATCACGCTGTAAGCGTGATAATCCCGCCCTCTCCGCCAGTAAAGTAGAAGCAACCCCACGTTAGTGGGGTTTTGTTTTTTAAGAAGCAATTCAAACTTGTTTGAAATTGTTGACTGTAAAACAAAAAACCCGTTAGGGTTGCTTCACTTTACTGAGCCCACCCCCAACGGGATCATGAGCGATAGCGAATAATCCCTCTCTCCGCTTATCACTTTGATTCAATTTTTACCGAAAAGTTGTAGTTGTAAATGAAACCACCCCAATCAAGGGGCGGTTCTTTAACTTTTGTATTAACTATTTTTAATACCTTATTGTTTTACAAATTTGTTTTTTGTTATGCTTTGTCCCGAACTTATCTCAACAAAGTAAACTCCAGCTTGAAGGCTTTCAACATTCACTCTTTCGGAAAATTTATTATTTACATCCAGCTGTTTTTTTATGATGGTCTGCCCAAGGATATTGACAATACTAATTTCCAATCTTTCTGAAGAAGATAATGCTCCTTCAATAAAAAGAAAGTCCTGTGCAGGGTTGGGGTATATAATTATATCTGGATTGTTTATTGATACTATACCTGTACATACCGAAACTGTTACAATGACAGTTGCTGTATCTGTACATCCCCCAGCGGTTCCTGTAACAGTATAAGTTGTTGTAGATGTCGGTGATGCTGTCACAGTAGCTCCGGTTGTAGCGCTAAGACCTATTGCTGGAGACCATGCATATGTGGTGGCCCCGCCAGCTGTCAAAGACACTGAACCACCTGAACCTGAACAAATAGCCGGTGATGAAGGTGTTACATTTACTACTGGAACCGGATTTACTGTCACCGTCACACATTTTGGAAGGCTTGTACCGCATCCATTAGAAGCCGAAACACAAACATCTCCTGATGTGCCTCCATAAGTAACATTAACAGATGTCGTTCCTTGTCCTGTAGTGATACTTGCTCCTGTAGGAACTGTCCATGAATAAGAAGTCGCATTGGCAACAGCAGAAATAGAATAAATGACTCCTGTCTTCCCATCACAAGTTGTTGTTGGCCCTGTTATAGTACCAGGGATTGCCGGAGCGGTTGATGATATAGTTACAGCAACGCATTTTTGTGGGCTGGTGTTACAACTATTACTCGCAGTAACACAAACATTTCCGCCGGCAGCTGCAAAAGTTACCGTAATTGATGTTGTACCTTGCCCCGCGGTGATACTTGCCCCGGCAGGAACTGTCCATGCATAAGTGCTGGCATTGACAACTGCTGAAATAGAATATACCACACCGCTTTGACTTGCACATATTGCTGTTGGGCCAGTAATGGCTCCAACAGTATCTACTCCGGCTGTTGGATTTACCGTTACTGTTAAACATTTAGGAAGGCTGGTACCGCAAGCATTTGAAGCCGTTACACAAACATCCCCTGAAGTACTTCCATAGGTAACTGTAACAGATGTGGTACCTTGTCCTGCGGTTATACTTGCTCCTGTAGGAACTGTCCAGGTGTATGAGGAGGCATTCATGACAGATGAAATAGAGTACGTTACTCCTGCCTGCCCATTACAAACAGCTGATGAACCAGTAATAGTGCCGGGGATTGGCGGAGCGTTAGGCGATATGCTTACAGCAAGGCATTTTTGTGGGCTGGTACTGCAGTTATTGCTCACCGTAACACAAACATTTCCGCCTGAGGTTGCAAAAGTTACGGTTATGGATGTTGTACCTTGTCCCGCTGTGATACTTGCTCCGGCAGGAACTGCCCAAGTGTAAGTGCTGGCATTGGCAACAGCTGAAATAGAGTACACTACACCGCTTTGGCTTGCACATACTGCCGTTGGACCCGTAATGGTTACTATCGTATCAACGGGTGAAGATGGGCTCACTGTTACCGTTAAACATTTGGGAAGGCTTGTTCCACAGGCATTTGAAGCTGTCACACAGACGTCTCCTGAAGTACTTCCATGAGTAACGGTTATAGATGTTGTTCCTTGCCCGGTAGTTATGCTTGCTCCTGTAGGAACGGTCCATGTGTAAGAAGTAGCATTCACAACAGATGAAATGGAGTATGTTACTCCCGCCTGCCCGTTACACACTGTTGCAGGACCTGTAATAGTTCCTGGTATTGACGGAGCACTGGGCGATATACTTACAGCAATACATTTTTGTGGGCTGGTATTGCAGCTATTTGATGCTGTAACACAAACATTACCCGGAAAGTTTGCAAAAGTTACTGTAATAGAAGTTGTACCTTGCCCAGCAGTAATGCTTGCTCCGGCAGGAGCCGTCCAATTATAAGTACTAGCATTCGCAACGGCTGAAATTGAATATATTACACCGCTCTGATTTGCGCAGACTGCTTTTGGACCGGCAATGGCACCTACTGTATCAACAGGTGAGGCCGAATTGACAGTTATGGCCAGGCATTGAGGAAGGCTTGTGCCACAGGCATTTGAAGCTGTTACGCAAACATTTCCTGATGTACTTCCATAACTAACGGTAATAGATGTGGTGCCTTGCCCTGCTGTTATACTCGCACCGGCGGGAACCGTCCATGTGTAAGAAGTGGCACTAAAAACAGATGTAATAGAATACGTCACTCCTGTTTGTCCATTGCATACCGTTGCAGAACCCGTAATAGTGCCAGGCATTGCCGGAGCATTTTGGGATATACTCACGGCAAAACATTTTTGTGGGCTGGTATTACAATTATTGGATGCTGTGACACAAACATTACCAGGGAAATTCCCGAAAGTCACAGTAACTGATGGTGTGCCTTGTCCTGCGGTAATCGTTGATCCGGTAGGAACCGTCCAGTTATAAGTACTGGCATTGGCAACAGCTGATATAGAATATACTACTCCGCTCTGGTTTGCACACACTGCTTTGGGACCAGTGATGGTTCCAACTGTATCAACAGATGCTGTCGGATCCACTGTTATAGCCTTACAACTTGCTGTGCTCGTGCCGCATCCATTGGATGCCGTAACACATACATTTCCTGAGGTGCTCCCATAGGTAACAGTAATAGATGTAGTACCTTGTCCCGAAGTTACACTCGCTCCGGCAGGAACAGTCCATGAATACGAAGAGGCATTCGCAACGGAACCAATAGAATATGTAACTCCTGTCTGGCCGTTACAGACTGATATTGATCCGGTAATGGTTCCGGGTGTTGCGGGGGGACCAGAACCAACAGCCACTGGAACAGTAGTCTTGCCGGCACACCCATTAATGACATCACTTGTAACAGTATAGGTAGTGCTAACCGTTGGACTTGCTATTACAGTTGCTCCTGTAGTAGTATTTAGGCCGGTTCCGGGTGACCAGGTATATGTATTAGCACCCGTAGCCGTTAGAGATACGGAACCGCCTGAACAAATAGAACCGGAAGATGGCGTAACAGTTATTGTTGGCGTAGCTAAAACTGTAATATAATTCACCCTTTCCAATGTGTCTTTTCCTCCTGTAAAATTACTTGCTATGAGTGTAACACTGTATACGCCAGGTGTATTATAGGTTGTTGGGCCTGGATTCACAGATGTTGAAGTTCCAGGTGTTCCACCGGAAAATGTCCATGCATATGTTGTTGCATTAGTAGAACTATTGGTCCATGTTACGGATTGCCCAGCACAAATTGTGGTTGAACTCCCGGAAAAATTAGCTACTGGCTTAGGCTGTGCAACCAGAGTGATGCTTATACATATACAAGCAATAATTGAAAGTACTGTTTTTTTCATAGGCTTAGTCTTTGAGGTTATTTTTATATGCTTTTTCAAAAAATAGTAGTATACATATACAAATTATAGAAGCCCCTAAGTGAATGAATTGGCAGTAAAGCCGGACCCGGTAAATTAGTTTCTCCATGTTTGTACTTATAATACCCCCAAAATTAGACTTCAGGCATACAACTGTCAAACAGATTTTCAAAAAACTTACATATCCAAATGAATATTCTTTTATATAAATTACATGTTAATTAATAGATTAGCATCAAAAATCTGCTAGTTTCGTTTTTAACCACTTTGAATAATTAATTATTTCCGAATCCGCTTCCTGCTTATATTTTAAATTGAGAAACTTTTCAATATCCCCCTTTGCATTTTTTTTCTTAGGGTCAATTCTGGATTTATTCATACGGTAAAGCAGCTTTATAAATTCTGATTCCCTGCGATATGATGGCTGAGTAATTAAACTGTTATAGTCTTTAACTATATGACTCCATCTTTTTTCAAAAATATCAATGTCAGAAAGCTCAAACCTTATTATCAATTCAGCTATTGCTAATTTTAAATGGAAAACCGTATCCATTGTTTTGTAACTATCAAGTAAAAATAATTGGGTGAGGTTCCGTATTGATTTCTTGTATTCTGCTTTATCAAAATAAAGAACTGCAAAATTTATATAAACAAAAATTTGTGAGTAAGGATCCGTTTTAAAAACTTTAGTTTCACTGAACTCCTTCAGTGCCTCTAAAGCTTTGGCAGGATTTATTTCAGAGTAATTAATGACGAGGGAATTGTAATAATAAAACAAGTACTTATCATATAATAATTCGTTATGTTCTTTCATTGCAGCTTTCAGTTCCTCTGCAAATAAAAGAGATTGATTGTATTTTTTATTTTTAAATAATGTATTTACAATATAAGTAAGTAATTGCAATTTTGTGTTATGATTATTTTTATCAAACACCTTTTCCTTTATAAATTCCTTCCATGTTTTTATCAAATATTTTTCAAGCAACAGGTAATCTCTTTTTTGCAAAAGAACCTGGCTAACTGCCTCAAATATTTTCAGTTTAAAAACTTTATCCTTTCTTATCACTTGATTTCCCGAAAAATCATGAATCGTTGTTTGCAGCAACGAAAGAATAGAATCGTCCCGTTTTATATAGTTCTGAGAAGTTTTCAGTCTAAAATTAACAACAGCGAGCACAGAATCAATGTTCTTCAGATAATTAAGTTTTTCTCTACTCTCTTTACTTTTTATGAAATATGGCTCCGGGTTCACTAGTAATGAATCTGCAGACAATTTGAGAAATTGACCATAAATCACGTCCAGCAATTCATAGTTACCGATTGCCGAAGCCTGTTTTTCAGCCTGTTTTAAAAAATAATGAACAATTTTATACTCCTTTTTAATTAAATAATACCTTGACTGGGTTAAGAAATATAAAATAAGCATAATCGAATCTTCTTCAAAATGCTGAAGTATAATACTCTTGTTCACCTCATTCATCAAATGTTTTCGTAACCGGTAAAATGCATTTTTATTTTCCGTCTTATATAAAAAGGGGAAAATCATTTTGCCATGTTCTTTATCCCCATGTTTCCTTATATAATCAAACAGTTTAATGTCCTTACGGTCAAAGTCAGCCCGGGTCCTCTTAGCAAAAAGCTTATAGTACCGGACTTCATTCCCATCCATTAACTGGATTATTTGATTAAGAATATCCATCGTTAAAACAGGTCAATATTATTTCCATTATTGATTGATTGCAAAGTTCATTTTTTTATTTATATTTGTTAAGCTAAACAGTTTAATTATTTCGATAATGGTTTGGAAAAAACAACGTCTTTTTAATTGCTTCTTTGGTATTCTCCTCAGTGTTTTCTCTGTTCAGCAAGCAAATGCACAAGCAGCTCTCGGAATTGGCACTTCAGGATTAATTGGCTTCCCTGATACGGTTCTGGTTAATCAAATTGACAATTTTGACCTTTATCTAAAGAACACAGGCACACAAGCCTACTCAGGAAATTTTTCAATAAAATATTCTGTAAATACAAATACGCAACCCAATCCTATTTATTCTGGCTTTACACCGGGCTTAAATCCCGGTGACAGCATATTGCTGAATATTAACAATTTTCAATTTTACCATAACCCTTTTATTCCAGAAAGTGAAAACATTGTTGTTGTTTGGCCTTTACCATCAGTAGCCGCACCGGTAACTGATTCAATAAAAAGGAAAGTGTATGTAACAAATCCTGCCAATATAGCCAATATAATTACTGCTATGCCAATGCTGCAGAATCCAAGCGATATTTTTACAATTACTATTCGAACCGGAAATCTTTCGGTGAAAGCAACCGAATCATATCAGCTACAAATATGGGATTTACTTGGCAATATTATTTACCAATCCGGTATCCAAAGAAACCAATCTGATATTGACTTATCATCTTGCTCTAAAGGCATTTACCTCCTTAAACTTCAAAGCGCTGAAAAAACTCACGTAGAAAAAATAATTATCCAATAATAAATATAATTTTCTTCAAATTCCACAAAAGGTTCGAAAGCTCCCTATTCACGGAATAACGCAAGTAATCCCGCCGCTCTCCGCCAGTAAAGTAGCCTCACTTAGTGGATTTGTTTTTAAGGAAGAATTCGCTTCCAGAGTTTTTTTATTTTATTGTAAGGTTTTTTTCAAAGGCTGCCCCAAAAGAAATGAATGATTCAGTACTTCCAACTCCTTCAATTTTTTGAATTTTTTCGTATAGGATCGATCGGAGCTCTTCATTGTTTTCAGCAACAATTTTAACAAATAGCGTATACCTCCCCAATACCCAATGACATTCTACCACTTCTGGAAATTTTTTTAATTTCTCAATAATTGACTGGGTATATTTTGCATCCTGTGTTATAATACCTGTATAAGTAATTGTTGTATAACCAAGATCTTTGGGATTTAACTTAACAGAAAATCCCTCAATGATCTTAGCTTCCCTTAATTTATTGACACGTTGATGAACCAGGGAATTGGATATTTTTAATTCTTTAGCCAGTTCTGAAAAAGCAATTCTTCCGTCTTCACATAATCGTTTAATGATTTGCTTATTTGTATAATCGAAAAATTCGCTTTGTTCTGTTTTTCTCATAAACGGTAAAAATAAAATTGACAATTTAAGAGGCCTTTTAATAGGATTAAATGTCAAATTAACATCAAATGTATTAAAAAAAAGTAAATTATCAATAAAAACAACAAAGTATTGTCAATATGGTTATATAAGCGCTAATTTTGTGTCATAAATTATTAGAGGGAAAATTCTCAAATGCTACATTATCACAAAAAATAAAAATGGTAAGATGAATTTGATTTTAAAAAAATATAAAATTAACACTATAAAAAATCAGCAAATGGAAGAAAATGCAATTCTACTTGATGAACAATACAGCTTTTCTAAAGATGGTAAACTGAGTTCAGGGATCCTAAAAAATATTATGAAGGATTGGGTTTGCATCAATGATAATGAAACCAATATACTTATTTGGGTGAGGAAATCTGAAGTTAAAAAATTTGAAAAAGCGTAGTGAAATAAGTGATAAGTTTGTTTTAATTCTGGTGGTGTGTAAATGAATGGAACGTGGATTATTATTTATCCGCGTTCCTTTTTTTTAACCAGTTTTCAATTTTAATTTTTTTCGCGTCATTCCGCTCCCTTAATACACAATCATTTTTTTGACCATTTCATTTTTATTGTTTGATAAAATAATCAGATAAATTCCTTTCCCATAATTTGCAACACTAATTGACTTGGAATAATCTCCGATAAAATCAATCAGCGTTTCCTGATAGATAACTTGCCCTAATACATTTTTAATATTTAAATTATAAGTTTCTTTTTCAACGGCTCGGAATGATATATTAAAATTTCCATCACTTGGGTTTGGGTAAACATTAATGAGATTGTCTTTTTCACTTTTGTTAACAGATGTTGAAATTTGCGTTCCTAATAGTCTTCCCAATTGCCATTTTGAGGGATTCGGAAAATTACTTGTTTCAGCAGGCCACATTACATATTTATTTACAGTTGCATCAAAATCATCATGGGCAAAGTCCATTCCAAGCAATGAATTAACCGCAGGAGGGTTGGCATATCCAATTGTTTTCCAGGGAATTCGTACTTCCATGGCATAACCTATGTCGTTATCCGAATTATTGTTTGCAGTTCCTGATGTAATTACAGCCGATTGCCAGTTTCCATTCCAGCTTAGACCCGTAACGCCTTTATTATCCAATTGAGTATTTAAAATATTAACAATGAACTGATAGTCATCATTTTGTAAAGCAGTGCCTTCATCGTTTTGTGTATCTATAAAAAATTCTACTGCATCTTCATCCCATATATTACCATCTTTTGCAGTTATTACTCCATTAAGCTTAGTATCCGGTACATCATATCCAAGATACAATGCACTATCATTCCACATAGCATTTACTGTTACATTGGTTGCTGCTGATGAATGTTTAAAGCTAATAGAGTTACTTCCTGAATATTCGGAAAGGCTGCCATCTATTACAGGCGTTGTCGGTGTTTTTAAAATATCAAAAAGTATCCGGACCCTTGCCTTAAAAGTACTGAAACAACCATTTTTATCAGTTACTGTTACCGTGTAGGTTCCATAAGTAAGATTGCTGATATTTTGGGTAGTTGCACCATTTGACCATGAATAAGTATATGGTGCCGCTCCACCTGTAGCGCTGGATAAATTTATTGCACCATTATTACAAGTTGTGCATGTAACATTCGTGATTGTTGGGGTTGAGGCAATGGTTACTGCACTGCAATTATTGTTATTGGTGCATGGAGTGAATTGTGCATTAACTCCATATTGCATAGAATTACATCCATTTTCATGAGCCCCCATATCGGGACCCGCTCCAAAAAAGCCATCGCTGAAATTGGGAATAACTTCTCCGTCGTCAAACCCTAAGCTGGTGGTTTCCAACTGAAAATTACCTGTTTTTGTTCCTGAATTAAATCCGGCACCCGTTACATAAGTTGGTATGCCACTGATACCATTGGTTTCACTGCCAGAAGGCACAGTTTTATTATATAAATCATAATTAAAATCATTATTGGTGTGTGTAGATGAGATAGCAATAGAATTGCTCGCCGTACTTCTGGTTTGCAAAATATTATTACGGGAATAACAATGTTTGATAATCCTGTTTGACCCACCAAGCCCACTAAAACCATTACTATTTACCTGGAATATTGTATTATGGAAGACAAAAATCGTTCCCGTCATCCAGCTTTCACTGTTAGCAAATCCCATTTTCATAAAATTACCATAGGGATACGTGCCCTGTGGATATGAGCAGCGGCCTGATACATTCCGGAAAACATAATAAGGGCCAATAGATACCGCCGCGTTTCCAATTGCCATTAAAGCATCTGTAATATAATTGTTCCAAATACGAACATTTTGACCTCCTCCTTCCGCTTCGATTCCATCATCCCATGAATTTGTAAGATAGTTCCCATAGATATCAGAGTCGTCTCCCGGAAATCCCGTATAACTTCCATTTTCACTATATCCGATAATATCATTAAAATAATTTCCGTTGGTTGACCAGCATTCGTTATAACGGATCACGTGATTCCCTGTGACACTTTCATAAAAACCAATTCCTTGAGGACCCGCTGGATGGCCATATTCCCAATTATTTGCTGTATATGTCGGATCATGAATTTTATTGCGTTGAACCGTTATCCTGGCAGCTGCCGTATTTTTTCCTCCAATGGCAAAATCCCTGTCACTTCCATGATTTGGAACTAAAGGACTGGTGGAAGGTTTTCCCCAATCCGAAATATCACAATTTTCAATAATAATGTCACTGCCTCCTAATATTCGGATAGCATAAGTTAAACTGGTTGTAGAAGAGGTTCCTGCTCCTCTAAGCGTAAATCCCCTTAAAATGACATATTGCGCATCCACTGTGATGCAGTTATCTGAAGTGTGGTTTACATTAATGGTCGAACCTGTTCCGTCGTAAACTCTATACGCAGTAGGAGTTCCTGATTGCGTGATAGCGTAAGTGGTATTTTGGCTTGCTACATTTACTACAGTGCCCTCAGGAGGGTTATCATTCCAGGTGGTGGCATTAAGAGTTACCGGGGTTGTTGTTCCCTCTAATGTTAATCGTATCTGATAGGTGGTATTGGATTTTAAATTCACGATGCTACCACGATAATCTGCCTTATCTCTGGTGGTTCCGGCAATTGGGTGATAAACCATTGGAAATCCATTTTTCCATGTACTGCTTCCCTGTTCACTATATTCTATTAGTACTTTCTTATTATTCGCACCGCCGGTTGGGGACCAATAAACACTAATACAATTATAGGTTGATACGGTGAATGGAGCCTGTGAATAGCCATTAAGGCTAAATGCCATGAGAATTGTAAAAATTGCCAGATGAAAGAGCGTTAGTTTGTTTTTCATGATTTTAAATTTTTTATAATTATTGTTTAGAAACAGAACTAATTTTATTAATCTTGAACGATCAATTTTCCTTTAGCAATAGTTGAATTATTGTTAATTATGGTATAAAAATAAATACCACTCTTTAATTCACCTCTGTCAATATTGGTTTCATTATTACTGATTGAAATCGTTTTCACTTCTTTCCCACATACGTCATAAATTTTGATTATGGCATCATTTATAACTGTTTCAGGCGAAATAATAATGTTGAAATTACTATGGAAAGGATTCGGATAAACTGAAATTGAATGATATATTTCTTCATTGACAATACCTGTTGAAATGCAATCTAAAATAGTGGCATTTTTAGGTGATGAGGTTGTAGTAAAAAGATTACTTGCAGATACAGTAACAGTAGCATTTTTTACAGATTCTGTAATAGCATCTTTCAACACAAAAAAAGTATCCACAGCAGCTAAACTTCCTTGTTTAATAATTTCGAAACCAGCCATTCTGCTATAATCAACACCTTGAATACCGGTTCCTGTAATATCGTAGGATATTCCAATCGGATAAGTAATATTACTACCTGATGCCCGATTAGTTTTTAGTATACTGTTAGTAGTATTGCATTCTATTATACTACTGCCCAGTGTATAAGTAACTGTGGTAGCCGGAATGGTATTAAGCTTTTGAAAATCAAATACACAATCCGATGCCGGACTAACTGCATTATAAGTTACAGTATTTGAATTAATAACGGTAACATTATTAAACTGCACATTACCCATTCCCGCTGATGGCGGATTAACGGTTGTTGTCTCTATAAAATTAGCCGTATTATTATAAGAGATTAAACAATTATTGAAGGCAACGCCTCCGTATCGTGGACTACCGGTAATAGAATTATCTGAAAATTTAATGGGAGAACTCTTTGGATTTATAAAAATACAATTATTAAAAATTGCTTTATACTCATATGCCATTTTACCTATTGTAACAGAATTAGCATTCCAGTTAATATTTTCAGTCATACAGTTATTAAACTTCACGGTTCCTGTCACCGGGGTAGCCAGATCAGCTGTACTACTTCTGCCAAGTAAGATTTCCTGCCCGGTTTTGTTGCCGCTGGAATAACAATTGTTAAAAGTAACGTCTATTGGAAGTGAAGTGTTATCAAGTTTTTGAGGAATGATCAAAATACCGGCACCAAGATTTCCTGTAAATCGGCATTTATCAAAAACAATATCAATTAATCGTTGTGTATTATTATCAGGTTCTAAATCTACACCAGCTGCAGGAGCCGTTCCTGTTGTATTAGTAAACCAGCAATGCTCAACTTTTAAGTGTTGGGCCGAAATAACAGAAAGGCCCTGTCGGCGATGGTTATCCGACCAAAGGTCTTTTAATAATATATATTCGGAAAAATTTGGAATACCTCCTTCTGATTTTCGAATACCACTCACAATTACACCATCGCCACCACTATCTATAATTTTTAATCCATATACCTGAATATTGGTGCCGCCTCTTATGGCAAGTCCCATCCTCCATTCGCCAGAGGTGTATTCAGCTTTTTGCATTTTTAAAGTAGCTCCATAACCATAAATTTTTAGGTTGTTACTTTTTTTAAATTCTAACAAACAATCCCGGTCGTCAGGATATGCACCGGGCTTTGCAAGCAATACAACTCCCGATTCAAAAATGATTGTTTTATTGGATATATTAGTAAAAATGTTAGGACCAACGATCCAGTCGCCGGCTTGCAAATTAATAATAACAGTATCGAAGGACGATTTAATTGCGTTTTGAAAAGCTGTAGTGGCATCAGTAGCGTTCCATCCAAAAGTAGAAGCTTTAATGGAAGTGGCATAAGCGCCTGTAATTTGGCTTAAAATCAACAAGCTTAAAGCTAAAATTTTTTTCATGGTTTAGATTTTATAATTATTTAGATACAAAACTAATTTAAGTGCAAACTAATGTCAATTATTTATTAATAAATTATTAAAAGTCTAATAATGTTTAGTTACATAAAAAATGTTTAAAAAAAGGCTATATTTGATTAAATAATAATAATAAAATTAAATGTCTATGTTAGCTTCGGAAGAACTTTTTTATTTGATAAAGTCGATGAGTAAGAGTGAAAGGAGATATTTTAATATATATTCTTCCATGCACGTGCTTGGCGAAAAAAACAATTATATGAAGCTCTATGAGTTTATTGCAAATCAAAAAAACTATGATAAAAATGCATTAAAAAAGACATTTTCAAATGAATCTTTTATCAAGCATTTGCCGGTCGTCAAAAATTATTTGCATCAATTAATTCTAAAAAGTATGCGGGCATTTAATGATGGCGCATCTGTGGACATAACATTAAGAAATTATCTTGCTGATATCGAGTTCTTATATGGTAAAGCTCTTTATAAATCATGTCGGAAAATTTTAAAAAAAGCCAAACAACTCGCAGCGGTCCATGATAAGTTTGAAATGTTATCGGAGATATTAAGATGGGAAATACGAATATTTTATCATGATAAGGGGTTTGTTGGCGGTCGGAGTTTATCAAAAATCAGAAAATATCAGACTGAATTAACAAACATTACAAAGCAATACAATAATCGTATTGAATATGAAATAGCTTCTAAGGATATTATAGAAATGTATTTTAAAGACGGAGAGTTTAGAAACAAAAAGGATAAAAAAATCTTGGAAAAAATTATGCGAAAAAAGTTATATAGCAATGACAAGTATCCTCTCAGCTATCCGGCTAAAATCCGTTTTTATGAGGATAATGGCATATATAATAGTATGATCGGAGATAAACAAAAGACTTATATGTTTCGCAAAAAACAATTATTACTAATGGAAGCGCACCCCGAAAAATTCAAGGAACAGGCGTTCTCATATCTGGTTGCTTTGAATAACGTATTAGTTCAGGCACCACAATTAAAGTCTTATAAAGAAGTAGGTATTATAATTAAGAAAATGCGAAATATTCCAAACCTTATTCCATCTGCTGATACGGAGCATCTCCGTATGAATATTTTCAACTATTCTTATACTGCCGAAATACATGCTTGTATTTTAACAGGGCAATTTGAAAATATTCCTAGAATCATAAAAGAAATGGAAGCTGGTCTTCAACAATACAACATTCCAGTAATATCAAGACACGCACATTATTATAACATCGCTTATGTGTATTTTATCCTCGGTAATTATCGCAAAGCGCTTGAGCCGCTCAGCCAAATTTTAAATGAAGATGAAGAAAATACGCGATTAGTAATAATATGTGTGGTGAGAATATTTAACCTTATTGTCCATTATGAGCTGAATAACGAGGAACTGCTTCCTTATATGTTGAAATCCGTTTCTAATTTCCTTTCGAAACGGAAAAGAATGTTTAAAGTAGAAACAGTACTAATTAATTTTTTCAAGAAAAAACTACCTGCTGCTCAAAACAGAAAAGAAACTGAAAAAGTATTTATTGAATTAAAAAAAGAATTGATAAATGTCATGAAAGATCCTTTTGAAGCAAATATATTAGAGTATTTTGATTTAATTTCCTGGGTGGAAAGCAAAATTATAAAAAGTAGTTTTATTGATGTTCTTAAAGAGAAGGCAAAACAGATAAAGCAGAATAGTTAACTTGAGAATTATTTTTGATTTTTGTTGGTTATTTTTATTTAAATACCTTATTGTACTTACAATTGTAAAGTCTGAAATCTTCCTCGCTATTATACCTTTTATAAGAAGCCTTGGCTTGTTTAAATGCTGTTATTACAGTGTCGTCCGGTATTTTCCTGGTATTGATCCGGATCTTTCTTAACAGCAGGTTGTAAAACATCATTGAAAAAATGAGCGTATTGCCTATGTAAGGAGAATTTATTGGTGCAATAAAATTGGATACACCTTTATAATGCCTGATCACATCAATAAATACAGGATTGAATGTTTTACAATTTGTTGACAGAAACACATCGGCGCGCAACCCTGTTCTCACAATAGAATCTGGTCGGAATATTTCGGTATTGTTACAGCCACGTCTTTTTATAATTGCGGAATAGTCTAAATTATTTTTAGTTTTTACTGTATAATTACCATGTGCCGAAAATTGTACGATATTAAAATAATTGTTCTGCTTGGCTTTTAATATTTGTTCTACATGACTATTTTTTCTGATCAACTCCTGATTATGTTTTGAATTAAATATCCTTGTAGAAGCAAAAAAGGTTTTCAACACTTCTCCCTCACATTCAAAAATATCCCCGGGATCCGACTCGTCGATCAATAAATAGTTCATTTTATTCTTTAATTAATTAAAATATTGTTATTCAGCAACTATACTGTTGAAGACTTACGCTTTTTTTAAATAAACAGTTCGTTCCACTTTCGGCTACAAAAAAATACCTTTCAACGAATATTTTCAGGTTGAGCAGTTAAATGAAAATAAGTTTGCAAGCTGGTATTCACCTAAAATTTAAATCATGTTCAGCAAAATAAAAATTGCCGGTCATCCATTGCATGCAATGCTTGTCCCTTTTCCTGTGGCTTTTTATACCGCAACAATGGTATGCTTCATTTCTTATAGTAATTGCCTGGATCCTTTTTGGTTCAAAGTTGCAGTTAAGGCCAATTGTGCAGGCGTTATCACTGCTGTTATTGCTGCCCTGCCCGGTTTTATCGACTGGTTATTTATACCGAAAGAAAGAAGAGCAAAAAAAGTAGGATTAATGCATATGTTATGTAATGTTGTTGCATTATTACTTTTTGCAATTAATTTATACCTGCAGGCCCCTAAATTGAATGAGCCATTGCCTGAAGAATCTCCGGCTATACTTCTTACTGTTCTGGGATTTGTTTTAACCCTTGTAGCCGGATTTTTAGGATGGAGTTTGGTTCAAAAACATCATGTGGGTGTTTTATTGACGCCTGAGCAGCAACAAATTGATCCGCCGGATGGTGTAAAATAAATATGAAAAAATGACTTTTAATTTCTGAAAAGCTGGCAGAAAAACAACCTTTAAAAGAAATTAAAATTTCATAAAGTATCTTTTTTGTTTGTGAAAAAAAGGGTTGCTCCAATTTGGGCAGCCTTTTTTATTTTCTTGTGAATTAATTATTTGCTTGTTAAGCTATTATAAATGTCCTCTCAACGAATATCAAATCTATTAGCAGAATACCGATATAATTTTGATGCTCAAACCTTAAATAAAATAAAATGAAAGCATTAAAAATCACCATTGTTGGATTGTTATTATCAGGATTGGCAATAGGCCAAAGTACTGATGCTAAAAGAGAACTGTTACAGGTTCCGGATGTTGAACCTATTTTTAAAAGCGGGGAGTTTGGCGTACGTTACATGCCTTCTTATACCTCCATGGAATTAAGAAGTTCAGGAGGAACAATACACAAAAGCGAATTTATTGTTGGGCATGGATTTGGAGCATTGCTTGCAATCAATACCAAACACATTGGCTTGCAGTTAGAAGTTATTTATAATTCCCTCTGGCAAAAATATAAAGATCATAGCATGGACCGGGAAGTTCATCTGAATTATGTGACCATTCCCTTGCTATTAACGTTAAATACTAATAAATCAAAACCGGTTAATTTACATGTTGCAGTCGGACCCCAATTAGGTATCAATGTAGGATCAAAAGTGGAAACTAACGGAAATGGAAATGGAAACGGCAATGGCTCGGATACATTGCAGGCAATACTGGCAGTTAAAAAATCCGACTTTGGTATTGCTTATGGCGCGGGGATAGAATTTGCCCTTAATCCTGCAAGATCTATTCGTCTTGGCGTAGGATTCAGAGGGGTATATGGCTTTATTGATATCAGTGATAAAAGCGCAACCACCACTACAAAGCAGTATTATATTCTTGACCGCACCAACATAGAAACCTATGCGGGATACATTGGATTGTCATTTTTATTTTAATTCAAATAAATTCTACATAATAACATGAACACTACAGAAATAAAAGGAACCTGGAAAGAACAAAAAGCAAAACTGAAAAAAAAGTTTGCAGTGCTTACAGACAATGATCTGATGTTTGAAGAAAGCCAGAAAGAAGAAATGCTGGGTAAACTACAAGCTAAGCTTGGAAAAACAAAAGAAGAAATAAATCAAATATTATCAGAAGATTAATTTATGCTTTCGGCTTTACCTGGAATGATCTCACCCGTCAAGCCGGTAAAGCCAAAGCATTATTTATTGAAGCGGTAAATTTTTTCTTCGCTGTTCTATTCTATACACTAAAAATAAACTGATCATTACCATAATAAAACTGCTTACAACGAAAGCCAGTTGATCAGGTTGTATTCCTATTTTATCTACTTCTGCTGAAATTACTCCTTTATTTATTAGCCAGATCACATACACGGCCAATCCGTTATTAAGAAAATGAGCGAGCATTCCCGGCCACAAAGAACCACTCCATAAAAATAAATATCCTAAGTAAGCACCCATCAGCATACGCGGAATAAAGCCATAGAATTGCATGTGAAACGCGCTGAATAAAACAGCACCGATCCATACACCCACATGTTTATTTTTAAAACATTCGATCAATACTTTTTGTACAATACCACGGAAAAAGATTTCCTCACTCACGGCAGCCACCAATGCAACCACAAATAGATTTGCCATTAATTTAGTTAAGGAAGTGCCCCTGGTAAATACTTCGGTCAATTCAGTTGCTTTCGCCTCTGTGTTTTTCATCCATGTCTCAATTGCGTTGAAGGCTTCCGGTAACTGCATTTGCAGATTTAATTCCGCAAGCCAGTTGATCATTGGCATGGCTAATAACATCCCAACTGCAGAGATCAATAATGTGCCCAAAGCAGGTTTTGTAGTAATACCTAAATAATGAATCTTTGATCTGGTCCAGAAAATAGAAAACAATACAGAGGGTAAAATAAAAAGGATCACCACTCCCAATACCTGCCCAATATATAAAAACGCGATGGTTGATTTATTATCATAATTGATATTTACATCTCCATCTCCGGCAAGCACCGTTATCAGCCCATATAAAAAAAGGAAGAATAGAATTACTGATAACTTGATCCAGGATTGACGCTCTTGCTCTATGTTTTGCATGGGTTGGCTTATTTTTGGTAAATTTGTACAGATTTCTGTACAAATTTAGTTGATTAGTTCATTGGTCATTGGTTGATTTGTAAATTGTTTATACACAATACTTTTCCAATTACTAATGACCAATTTCCCAATGACCAAAATAGGTAATATAGAATTAGGCGATTTTCCTTTATTGCTTGCTCCCATGGAGGACGTGAGTGATCCACCCTTTCGTGCCGTTTGTAAACAGAATGGTGCCGATCTGATGTATACTGAATTTATTTCTTCCGAAGGCTTGATCCGCGATGCCGCTAAAAGCGTTCAGAAACTGGATATTTTTGAATATGAACGCCCGATCGGGATCCAGTTATTTGGTTCTGATATTGATTCCATGCGTGAAGCCGGCATTATTGCCGACAATGCCAAACCCGACCTGATCGATATTAACTATGGTTGCCCGGTGAAGCAGGTAGCTTGCAGAGGTGCAGGTGCGGCCTTATTGCAGGATATTCCCAAAATGGTGCAAATGACTTCCGAGATCGTGAAAATTGCAACTCGGCCCGTAACCGTGAAAACACGTTTAGGTTGGGATGATACTACAAAAAATGTGGGCGAGGTTGCGGAGCGTTTACAGGATATCGGAATACAAGCATTGAGCATTCACGGACGTACGCGTGCACAAATGTATAAAGGTCCTGCAGACTGGACATTGATAGGAGAAATTAAAAATAATCCCAGAATTAAAATTCCAATATTCGGAAATGGTGATGTTGATTCTCCTGAAAAAGCAAAAGAAATGCAGGATCGTTATGGAGTGGATGGAGTGATGATTGGTCGTGCAAGTATTGGTTATCCCTGGATATTTAATGAGATCAAACATTTTATCAAAACAGGTGAACATCTTTCCGCACCAACAATCGCAGACAGGGTGAAAGTTTGTAAACAGCATTTGGATTTTTCTGTGAAATGGAAAAGCAAACATGCAGGAATTGTTGAAATGCGCAGGCATTATACCAATTATTTTAAAGGCCTTCCTAATTTTAAAGAACACCGTTTAAAATTGGTGACTACCTATTCCTATGATGAGATCGTTTCAATTTTAGATGAAGTGCAGAAGCAATATTCTGAAATGGAAACAATCTAAAAAATGTTGGGTTAAAGCCCAATTGTTTTTGTGATTTTTTGTCCGCGACCTAAGGATCGCGGCAATGAGAGTCGCGGCAATGAAGAGAGTTCTAACTCCCCTCTCCTTAAGGAGAGGGGTTAGGGGGTGAGATTCTGCAATGCCTTTTTAAAATTCACCTTTTCATCAATAATCCCTGGAAGTTTATCAATGGAAACACGTTCCTGTGCCATGGTGTCACGGTGACGGATAGTAACTGTATTGTCTTCCAATGACTGATGATCAATAGTGATGCAAAATGGTGTCCCGATAGCATCTTGTCTGCGGTAACGTTTTCCAATGGTGTCCTTTTCATCATACGTTGTTGCATGATCAAATTTTAAAGAGTCAATGACCTCACGCGCTTTTTCGGGTAAACCGTCTTTTTTTACTAATGGCAATACTGCTACTTTTATTGGAGCTAAAAATGCAGGAAGGTTTAATGCAACTCGCGTGGTTCCATCCTCTAACTTTTCTTCAACATATGCTTTCGACATTACTACTAAAAACAAACGGTCCAAGCCAACAGATGTTTCTACAACATACGGCACATAATTCTGGTTTAATTCAGGATCAAAATATTGTAGTTTTTTTCCGGAATGTTGTTCATGCGCTTTTAAGTCGAAATCAGTCCGGCTATGGATCCCTTCTAATTCTTTGAATCCAAAAGGGAAATTAAATTCGATATCACAAGCTGCATTGGCATAATGTGCTAATTTCAAATGATCGTGAAAACGGTAATTTTTTTCTCCAAAACCTAATGATTGATGCCATTTCATACGAGTTGCCTTCCAGTGATTGTACCATTCCATTTCGGTGCCCGGGCGAACAAAAAATTGCATTTCCATTTGCTCGAACTCCCGCATCCGGAAAATAAATTGACGTGCTACGATCTCATTACGAAATGCTTTTCCCGTTTGTGCGATCCCAAATGGAATCTTCATTCTGCCCGATTTCTGCACATTTAAAAAATTCACAAAAATTCCCTGAGCAGTTTCCGGACGTAAATAAATGATATTTGAATCTTCGCTCACCGCTCCCATTGATGTGCTGAACATCAAATTGAACTGCCGCACTTCGGTCCAGTTCTTTGAACCGGAAACCGGACAAACGATCTCACAATCCACAATGATCTGGCGGACTGTTTCCAAATCACTCTTTTCTAATGCATTTTTAAATTTTGCAAGTATGGCATCCGCTTTCGCTTGATTTTCAAGTACACGGGCATTGGTTGAACGGAATTGTGCTTCATCGAAAGCAGCACCGAAACGTTCTTTTGCTTTATCAACTTCCTTCTGAATTTTCGCTTCGATCTTTGCTATATGCTCTTCTATTAATACATCCGCGCGGTAACGCTTTTTGCTGTCTTTATTATCTATTAAAGGATCATTGAATGCATCCACGTGTCCGGATGCTTTCCAGGTAGTAGGATGCATGAAGATAGCAGCATCAATTCCTACAATGTTTTCATGCATCTGCACCATTGCTTTCCACCAGTAGTCACGCAGGTTCTTCTTCAGCTCCGCGCCCATTTGTCCGTAATCATACACGGCACTTAAGCCATCATAGATCTCGCTGCTTTGAAATATAAATCCATACTCTTTGGAGTGGGAAATAATGTTTTTGAAAATATCTTCCTGGTTCATAGCGGACGTAAAATTATAAATTTTATTGATGTACCAATGTACTGATGTACCGATGTGAGGATGTAAAGATGAACTATTACGAATACCAATAATTGATACATTTGCACATCCGTACATCATCTAAAATCGGTACATTTGCAAATCTACTAATCGACACATTAAACCTGCACATCCATTAATTAGCACATCAATTCATGATAGCCATCGACAATACCATAATATCCGAACACTTATTAGAGAAGAAATTCGTTTGCGACCTCAATGCCTGCAAAGGCGAATGTTGTGTTGCCGGTGAATCGGGGGCTCCACTGGATAAGGAGGAGATCAAAATAATGAAAGAGGTATTGGAGGAGGTGAAGCCTTATTTGCCTAAGGACGGGTTAAAAGCCATTGAAAAACAAGGCGTTTACGTAATTGATTCGGATGGTGATTATACCACCCCATTAGTAAAAGGCAAGCATTGCGCTTTTACCTATTTTGAAGATAAGATCGCGAAATGTGCGATAGAAAAGGCTTTTTATGAAGGTAAGATCAAATGGAAAAAACCTGTTTCCTGTCACTTATATCCTGTACGTATCACTAAATACAAGGACTATGATGCGGTGAACTACCACAAATGGGAGATCTGTAAACCCGCTTGTGAGTGCGGAGCTAAATTGGATGTTCCGGTATACAAATTCCTCAAAGAGCCCCTGATCCGAAAATATGGGGAGGGCTGGTACAAACAATTGGAACTTGCGGATAAACTAAAAAAGTAGTATCTTTAAATAGTTGATTTTATTGATACTTTAAGGTGGTTGCCGCTGAAACGCCAGTAGTTCTAAAATTATTTTTTTTGATTGCTGCAAGTTTTTTAGAAAGTTTTTTTCAGATTTATTTTACAGGCAACCTAAAGCCATATACAGTAACAAATCAGGCATTTTGTCAACATTTCATTGTTAATTAGCAATGTTTATAACTTCGACCAAATGTTAATTCTATAGGCTTGACATACGGATTTTTTTTACGAAAATTTGTGGCACCTTAATTCACTAAGCAATACTTTATTAAAGTCATTTAGTAAAAAGAAAGCAGAAATAGGCTTTCAGGGGACTTTTGCCCTTTATTTTAGAAGATGAGGGTAAAAATTAAGAAGAATCAAAGGAATTAAGAATATATAAAACGAAATTATTTTATGGTGGAAGAACCAATTTTAAAGGAGAATAAAGACAGATTTGTACTTTTTCCGATCAAACATCAGGACATCTGGGAGATGTACAAAAAAGCAGAAGCAAGTTTCTGGACCGCGGAGGAAATTGACCTGAATCCCGATTTACAAGATTGGGACAATAAGTTAAATGATGATGAAAAGCATTTTATTAAACATGTGCTTGCATTTTTTGCTGCCAGCGATGGTATCGTAAATGAGAACCTTGCGGTTAACTTCATGAACGAAGTACAGTATCCTGAAGCACGTTGCTTCTATGGTTTCCAGATCATGATGGAGAACATTCATTCGGAAACATACTCCTTATTAATAGACTCGTATATAAGAGAACCAAAAGAAAAAGACCGTCTTTTTCATTCTATAGATACACTGCCATGTGTTGGAAAAAAAGCTGATTGGGCTTTGAAATGGATAGGAAACGGAACTTTCGCAGAACGATTAATCGCCTTTGCTGCCGTTGAAGGCATTTTCTTCTCCGGAAGTTTCTGCTCCATTTTCTGGTTAAAAAAACGTGGCTTAATGCCGGGATTAACTTTCTCCAATGAGTTAATCTCACGTGATGAAGGATTGCATTGTGATTTTGCCTGCCTGTTGTATTCACAATTGAAAGGCCAATTACCAAAGGAAAAAGTAACAGCCATCATTACCAATGCCGTTAGCATCGAAAAAGAATTTGTAACCGATGCCTTGCCTGTACGTTTAATAGGAATGAACGCGGATATGATGTGCCAATACATTGAATTTGTTGCCGACAGATTATTGGTAGCACTGGGTTGCGATAAAGCGTATAATGCTACCAACCCATTTGATTTTATGGAGCTGATCTCTTTACAAGGCAAAACCAACTTCTTCGAGAAACGGGTTGCTGAGTACCAAAAATCAGGTGTGATGGGCAAAAAAGAAGACAATATCTTCAAGCTGGACGAAGATTTTTAAGAAATTATAAATTATAAATGCTGAATTATAAATTATTCTTCAGCATTCGTACTTAATAATTCAATACTGGCTTGAAAATTGAAGCGAATAAAGAGTGAAATAGTAAAACAAAATATAATAAGAGTAAAGAACACCGACGTTTATAATTTATAATTCACAATTCATAATTTCTACTCTATGTACGTAATAAAAAGAGATGGTAACCGCGAGTCGGTTAAATTTGACAAGATCACAGCACGTGTTCAAAAACTTTGCTATGGTCTGGATCCTATCCATGTAACACCTATCAGTGTTGCTATGAAAGTGATCGAAGGTATTTACGAAGGCGTAACTACCAGCGAATTGGACAATCTTGCTGCTGAAACTGCAGCTTCGTTAACAACGAAACACCCTGACTATGCATTATTGGCATCCCGCATAGCTGTATCCAACTTACATAAAAACACCAATAAATCGTTTTCCAAAACCATGGAAGCGCTTTATAATTATATAGATCCCAAGACAGGCAAAAAAGCTCCATTGATCGCGGAAGACGTACACCAGATCATTCAGAAAAATGCACAGGAACTGGATTCTACCATCATCTATGACCGCGATTTCGGTTATGATTATTTCGGATTTAAAACATTAGAGCGTTCATACCTATTAAAACTAAACGGAACCGTAGCCGAGCGCCCCCAACACATGATCATGCGTGTGGCTGTGGGTATCCATAAAGATGATATCGCTTCAGCAATTGAAACCTATAACCTGATGAGCGAGCGTTGGTTCACACACGCCACCCCAACTCTATTCAATGCAGGAACTCCTAAACCTCAAATGTCTTCTTGTTTCTTATTGACTGTAAAAGATGACAGCATTGATGGTATTTACGACACGCTGAAATCCTGTGCAAAAATTTCACAAAGTGCAGGTGGTATCGGATTAAGCATTCACAACATCCGTGCTACAGGATCTTATATCCGTGGTACAAATGGTACATCCAACGGGATTATTCCGATGTTGCGTGTATTCAATGATACAGCACGTTATGTGGATCAGGGTGGTGGAAAACGCAAAGGTTCATTCGCTATTTATTTAGAGCCTTGGCATGCAGATATTTTTGATTTCCTTGATCTTCGCAAAAATACCGGCAAGGAAGAAGCACGCGCACGTGACCTGTTCACTGCCATGTGGACTCCCGACCTGTTCATGAAACGCGTGGAAGAAAACAGCACATGGTCATTGTTTTGTCCGAATGAAGCACCGGGACTTGCAGACTGCTGGGGTGAAGAGTTTGAAAAATTATATACCAAATACGAAGCAGAAGGCCGTGCTCGCAAAACCATACAGGCACGTGAGCTGTGGACTGCCATCATTGATTCACAAATTGAAACAGGTAACCCATACATGCTTTATAAAGATGCATGTAACGGAAAAAGCAATCAACAAAATTTGGGTACCATTAAATCTTCGAATTTATGTACTGAAATTTTGGAGTACACTTCATCAGATGAGATCGCGGTGTGTAACCTGGCTTCCATCGCATTGCCACGTTTCGTGGAAAATGGGGTGTTCGATCACCAACGATTATTTGATGTGACCTATGTGATCACAAAAAACTTAAATAAAATAATTGACCGTAACTATTATCCGGTTGCCGAAGCACGTAATTCCAACATGCGTCACCGCCCGATCGGTATTGGTGTACAAGGTTTGGCGGATGCGTTTATCTTAATGCGTTTTCCATTCGATTCACCTGAAGCGGTTCAACTGAACAAAGAAATTCACGAGACCATTTATTATGCGTCCATGACTGCATCTAAAGACTTAGCAAAAGTGGATGGTCCTTATGAAACATTTAAAGGCTCACCGATATCAAAAGGAGTGTTCCAGTTTGATATGTGGGGAGTAACACCATCACCACGCTGGGAATGGGATGTATTGAAAGAAGAGGTGAAGAAACACGGTGCACGTAACTCCTTATTGTTAGCGCCAATGCCAACTGCAAGCACTTCACAAATTTTAGGTAACAACGAGTGTTTTGAACCATATACTTCCAATATTTATTCAAGACGAGTATTGTCAGGAGAGTTTGTAATCGTGAACAAACATTTATTGAAGGACCTTGTAAAATTAGGAATATGGAATGATGGTTTGAAAAACAAGATCATTGTTGCGAATGGTTCAGTACAAGGTATTAATGAAGTGCCGGATAATATCAAAGCATTATACAAAACCGTTTGGGAAATTTCACAAAAGGTAATTATCAATATGGCTGCCGATCGTGGCGCCTATATTTGCCAATCGCAATCATTGAACTTATTTGTACAAGATGCCAATTTCGCGAAATTATCAAGCATGCACTTCTATGGCTGGAAAGCAGGATTAAAAACAGGTATGTATTACTTACGCACCAAAGCTGCTGCCGATGCTATTAAATTTACTGCTGACACAGCTGCTGCGAAAGAAGCACCGGAAGTATTGGGCAATGAAGATGTACTGATCATTGAGCGCCAGCAACAAATAAGCGCGGAGCGCCAGGCAATATTAGAAGCAGAAAAAGCCGCACAAATTACTTGTTCAATTGATAACAAGGATGATTGTGAAGCATGTGGATCGTAGAGATTATAAATTATAAATGTTGAATTATAAATGAAGCCCCCGCCAAAAGCGGGGGTTTTTAGTCAAATGAGAAAAAAACATAAAAACGAATTGTTCCAATTTTTAGTTAATTCTAAAATCGGGATTGATAAATTTGATTTTGAAAAAGGGATAGAGGATGGAAGCGGATTTTCGATGATACAGATTTCATTAAAAGATACTCCCTTTTACTTTAAAGTCCGAGTTTCAGAGGAAGATTTTAATGTTTTTGATTATCAATTTATTATGTATAACCCAACTTTTTCTCCAACAGAATTTTCTGAATGGCTTTCATTTTCGCAAATTATGGATACTTTGGATTATTGGATGAAAAATCACGTTTCAGAATATTTATTAGATGAACATGAACCTGATTTGTGGGAAGAATTTAAGAAAGGGAATAAAACTTTTAGTAGTAACAGTATTGATTTTGATGATCAAGGTTCTTTTTCAAATGATGAAAAAATACAGATAAAACTATCATTAAATGAACTTAAATTATTAATAAATAAAAATATCGCTACCAGTTCGGAAGAGCAACAAATTGTTAATGCCCGGCTTGATTATTTAATTGACGCAGTTGATAGACTAAATAAATATGATTGGCAAAGCCTAGTTATTTCAACATTAATAAGTATTTCGATCTCTTTGTCTTTAGACACGGAAAAAGGTCATTTATTATTTGAATTATTTAAAAAAGTATTTAGTATGGTTTCGCGAATTGCAGCGGAGGTTTAATTCATACACTAAAATAATAACCAAATTGTATGTTAGTAATTTTTGGGAAGAAAAATAAAATTATTGAAGCATATGAAGATTTGGATTCAGTATGCGAAAACTGTGATAGCAAATCCATTTTTTATTTTGTGTACTTGGATTATTATCATATATTTTGGATTCCGATTTTTCCAGTATTAAAATATGGAGGAATGCATTGCGATAATTGCGGCAAATCTCACGTTAATGTTATTAATGCAAAATCATCTGAATATGAAAAGCAAACTAGAACGCCAATTTATATGTATACGATTACAATTTTTTTCCTTTTGATTGTATCATCAGCTATTATAAAAGCTGTATTTTAATTTTGCCCCGTTAAGCGTAGCATCTTGCTACGCTTCTATTAACAAGGCCTCCGGCCTAATTCTCTGAAGTCGCCATTTGCGACCTCAAATTTTAATATATATTGCCATCCCAAATTCCATTTATGCCAAAACAAACAAAAGCAATAGCTGTTCCTGATGAAATAATCATGAACCAGATTTATTATATCAGAGGACAAAAAGTAATGATAGACAAAGATTTGGCAATCTTGTATGGTGTCGAAACAAGGGTGTTAAATCAGGCGGTTAGGCGTAATAGTGATAGATTTCCGGAAGATTTTATGTTTGAAATGACAAAAAATGAATATGATTCTATAAGATCACAAATTGTGACCTTAGAAAAAGGAAAGGGGAAACATACTAAATACAAGCCTTATGCATTTACGGAACAAGGCGTTGCCATGTTATCCAGTGTATTAAACAGTGAAAGAGCCATAAAAGTTAATATTCAAATAATAAGAATATTTACCCGCATCCGGCAAATGCTAATGGATAATACAGAATTGCGCCTGGAAATTGAAAAGATCAAAAAGAAACTCGATAACCATGATAAAAACATGGAAATTGTTTTTCAGTATTTAGATGAATTGCTTGAAAAGAAAGAGGATCCCTCCCCAAGAAAGACAATTGGTTACAAGATCAAAGGTAATTAATCGACCAAACTACTCTCTTTTACGTATATCAAACTCAAATGAAACTTTACAAAAAAGTAAATAAGGATTCAGGAGTTTATGCTTATGAGATCGGAAAGGATCATATAAAAATCCAATTCAATGATGGTTCTACCTATTTGTATACCTATAGTCATACAGGTAAGAAAAATATTGAACAGATGAAAAAATTAGCAGAAACGGGAAAAGGATTGACTACTTACATTAATAAGTATATAAGAGAAAAATATGCATTAAAGCTTAACTAAGTTTAATAATTTTTGTAACTTTCAAATAAATTAAGCTTTCTGAATGAAGAATTTTTACTTTATATTTCAATTTTGTTCTCTTATTCAACTGGTCGCCGTTGCGCAAAACTATACGGCCTTTCCTGAAAATACTGCTGTTTGGGATATTTATCACAGGCCAAGCCCATATGACCAATATAATGGAATTGATCATTATCACCGATATAAAATGCAGGGAGATACGTTAATCAACAGTTTAAGTTATAATAAAATTTATAGATCGGATTATGCAGTATCAAGTCCTTATCCTAGCCTCGGTACGTACAATTATCAGTTCGGAATTCGGCAGGATTCAGTGATGAAAAGAGTGTATGCAATATTTCCTTCGGATAATATAGATACTTTGTTATATGATTTTAATTTACAAGTGGGCGATACTTTGAAGAATTCATATATCTCTTTGCCATCTTGGTATGGCCCGGGTCCTCAAACTGTAACTTCTATCGATTCCATTTCATTTCATGGTAACTATAATAAGTTTTATAAACGGTATCATCTTTCTGCCGGTTCTGGGGCAACTCTAATTGAAGGTATTGGAAATGCAAACGGCTTGATCGAAGAAACGCATGGTTTTTTTGAAGCCGGCCTTGAATTGCGAAATTTCTGTAATTCAGCTCATAGTGATTGTACTGTAAGCTTTACCCTGAGAATTGATGTAAAAAATGCAAACAATTCTTCGATAATAATTTCCCCAAACCCTTTTACATCAGAAACACAGATTAACTTTAGTAACGAATATAATGGCACTGTAAAAATAACAGATGTATTGGGCAGGGAAGTGGAAGCAATAAATTTTACAGGTAAAAAATTAAAAATACAAAGAGGGGAAATGAAAGCAGGAATTTATTTTGTACAGATGGTCGATGAAAATAATAACAGTTCTATAAAAATAGTGATTCAATAACCTTCGACTTGTGTCAAAAAAAAGGGCAAGAAATTTTCTTACCCTTTTTTACTCTCTACAACTAAAAAAACTATTATTCAATAATTATTTTCTGAACTGCGTTTCCTTTTTCAGTAATAAGCTGCACAAAATATATTCCTTTGCTGAATTCAGCGGCAACTGAAAGTTCGGTTTCATTTTCAATTTCTACATTGTAAACTACACGTCCTGTAATATCAGTGATCTTAACATTACCTGCCAAAGCAAAATGAATATTAAAATTACCATTGTTAGGATTTGGATAAACCTGTATTGCCTCCGTAAGCAGCTCATTAATACCTGTCGAAGCAGTTATTGTAAATGTGCTGGTTCTGGTATATTCAGTAAAATCATCGCAACATAAGTAAATAACCACATAATTACCGGGTGGTATATTTACATTGGTGGTAGGTAACTTAACTGTCCCATTTGGACCGGGAGTATATTTCCAAGAATAGGTAGTAACAAAATAAGGATCTGTAGTACCTTCGGGATAAATTCCCACCCAGTCTAAAGGGTCGCTACCTCCACTATAAGTAACAATCACAGAATCATCTTTTGCATAAGTGTTTTTATCAGTGGTAACAGTTTGAGCAAAAGTTGTTAAAGTAAAAAAGAAAACGGAGCTAATAAGTAACAGTTTTTTCATTGATTATCAGTTTTAATTTCGGATAAAATTATTTACAATGAAAGAAAAGCACAATGTGATTATACTAAATAACATGATAGAGAAATGAAATTGCCATACATTAAGTTATTGGTTTTCAGTAACTTATAGTATTTGGTAACAAGGTTTTGAATTATCAAACTTTTTGATTGGAATTAGATCTCAACTTTGTTAAATTGTTTAATAATCATAACTACCAAAATACTCATAAGGCTGCAAAAAAGCACCATACAGAATAGAATATACAGTAAAGAATAGTTGTGAAACGATCAGTGTATGTTTTTATTCTCCGGTTTCGGAAAGACTTTAGTACCGCGATTTTCGTACATTATTTCCTTACTTTTGAATAACAAATAATTATAAACTTGAAATTCTCAGAATACGTTCAATCATCAATAGACGATACTATAATTCATGCAGAGCTTGAACGATCATTCCCTTATTTTAAAACATTAGACCTTTCTTTACAACAGCGTTTTGTTAAACGCACTTCATTTTTTATACAACAAAAAAAATTTGTTGCCCGCAGGGAACTGGCAATGACAGATGCTATTCGGATACTTGTTACTGCATGCGCCATACAGGTTACCTTCGGATTGGATACATATATACTTGACACATTCGAATATGTAGTAATCTATCCAAATGTGTATGAATCACCGCTTACAGGAAAGATGCATAAAGGCGAAACCAACTTAAGCGGTTTTATTTGTTTAAGTTGGAAACACGTGCTGGAAGGGATCAGGAATCCAAATGATAACTATAATTTGGGATTACATGAATGGACACATGCACTGCGTTTCAATAGTATAAATTATGAAGCAACTGATTATTTTTTTGATGGGTATATTAACAAATGGGTGGCACATGCACTGCCTGAATATACCCGCTTGAAGAATGGGAAGCCAAGCATATTCAGGCGTTATGGAGCGGCAAATATCCATGAATTTCTTAGTGTTTGCACCGAGCATTTTTTTGAATCGCCGGATGAATTTAAATCCACAGCCCCCGGTTTTTTCAGCCAAATGTGTATTTTATTTAACCAGTCTCCCGGAAAAGAAAATCCCACAAAAATAGATGTAAGAAATAAATTACTGAATGTAACTAATTTTCCAAAG
>JBQTHQ010000013.1:0-3130 GCA_052389695.1 Bacteroidota bacterium
AGCGCCTCCTGGAAAATCCCATTTCCAGCTGGTAGGAGTACCACCTTTTGAAATATCTGTAAAAGCAACCGAAGCACCTTTACAGATCATTTTTTTAGAGCTGAATTCAGCTACGGGTTTACATAACCGGGGAACATAACCATTGTTAGTTCCAGTAGCTACAAGGTTAGCATTTGAAACAAGGTTTTGCAGCTCAGGATAAGTACCAAATACAGCAGTTACCCGCTCTTTTTGTCCGGTGGTGAAAAAGTATTGACAATCACTGTAGCTCATAAAATTTTCGACCATATCAAGTGTGTCATTTGGATAGGGTGAAGGCGCGATACTATCATTGGAACAGCTGTTAAGTGAAAAATTACAACCATAGTTTGGCTGATACATTGGAGGTGTATCGCATACCATGTCGTCATGGTTGGTGCAGTTCTGTCCGTGTTGAGCGCTTATGATACAGCCATCACCCCAGTTTCCTTTAGATTGATCCTGCCACATGTGCCACAGGCCTAAACAATGGCCGATCTCGTGAGTAAGTGTTCTGGATCCGGTCCAGTAATCGTGTCTTACAACAGCGCCATATTTATTGTTGATACCAAACCAGGGAAATTTTTCATATCCTATAATTGTACCGGATAAACCCCATGGGCTGGGGTCAATATTATTCACTATCCAAAAATTAAAATATTTATCAGGCGGCCAGCCCGCCACTGATTTACAAGTATCACTCACATTATAAGTAAATGCTGTATTTACATATACTACCCCGTCTGTACAATTGCCATCAGGGTCCAATTGTGCTAAACGCATTTCTACTTTTAGGTCAGACACGAGTGGTTTAAAAAATGATCTCACTCCTGTTGTATCGGAATTTAATTTACGCAGATCAATATTCATTTCATTGAGCCCGGCTATGATCTGGGCTTTTGAAATAGCCCCTTTTCCATTGTCATGAAGAACATGAACTACAACAGGAATGATCTTTAATGTATCCGGAACACTCCTTGACTGATTGGATTGCACATTTTCCCTTATTTTTTGCAATTCCTTTTCAATCCTCAATTGTTGTTGAGGATCATTTGCTCCCGGTAATCGGTTGTTATAATCAGAAGGACATTGAATAACAGTGCTTTGTGCATTTGCAGTTTGTCTCAATAAGAAACTGATAATAACAATATAAACAATATAGAATAGAAAGTAAGTGTTTTTCATTTTGATTTTTTTGATTCAAAAACAGTAAAGTAAATCTACTGTTTTAAGACGAAATTGTCAAGAAATAAATTGCTTCGTTATAATCTAAAGCAACGAATAGAAGGCATTAAGTTTTTGAGAGCCTATTTAAATTTATATTGTAAAATTGTTTATAGCTTAATTTTTGAGCGAAACGAGGCAAATTTTGTCCCAAAGGGACTCCTTCGGAGCAGGCATAATTGACCGTTTATGGCGAAAAATTTAATGAAGTGCAGCCAAAAAGAAGCATAAACAAATCATTAGATAAATTTTAAATAGGCTCTGAATACTGGGATTATTGTTTTTGTGATTTTATTAATTCCAGTAATTTATTTTTTTCCTGTCTTAAATGTGCTATTTCATCTTTTAAATGTGTAATAACATTTTCATACAAGTCTTTTTGATTTTCATACAGGTTATTTACATACGCATTTTGTATCTGGTTATTATTAAAATTGAAAATATCAGAATCTGATTTTAACAGTTCATAATCGGGAACATTTAATAATTCGGATAATTCCTTAAGCCTTCCTGTAGTTACCCGTGTTTGGTTTGTTTCAATTTTTGAATACGCATTTTGTGAAATGCCTAAACGATTTGCTACAAATTCCTGAGTATAATTACGCAGCTCACGTATTTTTTTTATTTTATTTCCAATCATAGCTAAAAGGGTTAAACTAAACACCAAAGTGCTAAGTTAAAACTTTTTGATTATACCACCGATAAATTATTTATATACACTTGCACCGTCAATGGATACAGAGTATCCAAAGGAGCGTATAGATGATAATCTAATTATTTTCAAAATAAAATTTAAACTAACACACTATGTCTATTTCAAAACAAACCATCTTTTTATTTTCATTACTATGTATAAGTAAATTTTCAATGGCACAGTTTACAGGTTCTAACCCAATACAACAAGCCAGTGCAGGCAATGTAGCTATTGGGTTTCCTGCTTACACACCGAGCGCTTTATTGCAGGTGAAAAACGGCAGTGTTTTATTTGATGGAAGCACAGGACCAATACCTGCTAATGGTGCGGGAACGCGCATGATGTGGTATCCTGCTAAAAAAGCATTCCGGGTGGGCGAGGCTGGTACCACAAGTTGGGATGATATAAATATTGGTTGGGGATCCGCTGCTTTTGGATACAATACTTTATCTACTGGTCTTAGGTCATTTGCAATAGGAAATACCACTAAAGCAAGTGGAGGCAACACATTTGCCGCAGGTGTAAGTACAAATGTAACAGGA
Organism: Bacteroidota bacterium; assembly: GCA_052389695.1. Classification (GTDB taxonomy): domain Bacteria; phylum Bacteroidota; class Bacteroidia; order 2-12-FULL-35-15; family 2-12-FULL-35-15; genus 2-12-FULL-35-15. Next base: position 2,479 of record JBQTHQ010000013.1, read on the forward strand.
GAAAACGCCAGTGGTATTGGTGTTGGAGTTAATGCCCAATCTTATTCTTCTTTTGTAACTGGGCAATATAACTACAATCCCGGTACATATAATACTGCTACTTGGGTTGCAACTGATCCATTATTTGTAATTGGTAATGGAACAAGTGCAGGCGCAACTTCAAATGCAATGACGGTTTTGAAAAATGGAAACACAGGAATCGGATCAGTAAATCCTTTGGAAAAACTGGACATACATGGAACTGTGAGAGTAAATGGCAACGGCATTTATTTAGCATGGGATCGTAATCATGGCTTGGGTTATTTCAATACTTTCACCACAACCGGGAATTATGCTAATAAAAATTTCGATGGTCCCGTGCTTTTTGGATGGGCAGGTGGTGCTTTAGGTACCAACCAGGGAACAAATAGAAATGTGGCATTAAGCTGGGATGCTAATGGATATGTAGGTGTAGGGACACCTACCCCAACAGAATTATTTCAAGTTCAGGGAAATACAAGAATAACCGGAAATGTATTTATTGGCCCTCAAAAAATAACTTCCGGGCCACATGCCCGTGCTTCCAGGTTAACCGTTGATGGTCAAATGGTAGTAAGGGCGATTATTGTGACTGCAGATCATTGGGCTGATTCTGTATTTAATGATCAGTATA